>NZ_CP029758.2:305274-610548 GCF_004006395.2 Clostridium sp. AWRP
AATGTTATAATATAGGCAATAAGCGGATTATCGAATTATATGCAAAAATATCTAACATTATGACAGGATAAAAAGGAGAAAATATGAAGGGGAAAACTCATGCAGAAATGGGAATAGTTACTTTTTTGTCCGTTTACAATGTACTTCCGGGGAAATTTAATTATATGGGGCTTTTAGTAGTGGCATTTTCATCAATACTCCCAGATGTGGATCACCCTAAAAGTATAATAAACAAATATATACTTCCATTTAGAAATAAGACAAGTAAGATTATGGTGTATAGCTCTTTAGGGATAGGACTACTTTGGTACGATTATCTTTATACTAATGCACCTATTATTAAAGCTATTGGTATATCGTTTATAATAATAGCTGTATCTTCTCATAGAAATGGATTGACTCACAGCTTGATGGGGATGATATTGTTTTCTTTTATTATAGGATATTTAGGAAACATGTATAATGTACATTATTTGGTGTACTATTTTATGATAGGATATGGAATGCATCTCCTTTGTGACATGGTTACCAATAGAGGGGTACCCCTTTTTTACCCTTTTAAGAATAAAAAATTTAAGCTGCCGTTAACTTATAATACTAATTCTAAAATTGGTTCTGTAATAGAGGACTTTTTAATGATATTTGGGCTTTTATTTACAATATACAAGCTTCCAATCATATTTTGTAAGTAGTTTTAGGAGTGGATGTAGTGTTTGATTTTGAATATCAGTTAAAGGTATTACCGGATAAACCGGGAGTATATTTAATGAAAAACTCTTTAGGTGAGGTAATATATGTTGGAAAGGCAAAAATTTTAAAGAATAGAGTTAGGCAGTACTTTCAAAATTCTAAGAATCATTCTGAAAAGGTAAAGGCTATGGTGAAGCATATTGCTGAGTTTGAATATATAGTTACAGATTCAGAAATGGAAGCTCTTATTTTAGAATGTAATTTAATTAAAAAATATAGACCTAGGTATAATATTCTTTTAAAGGATGACAAAGGGTATCCTCTTATAAAAATAACAGTAAATGAGGATTTCCCGAGAATAATATCCGCTAGAAATATGGTAAAAGATGGATGCAAATATTTTGGACCTTATATCAGTCCTTCTGCTGTATATGAAACTATGGAAATTATAAAAAAGATATTTCCAATTAGAACTTGCAGACTGTCAATAAAAGAAGGAGAAGTGAAGGGAAGGCCTTGTTTAAACTACTATATAGGATTGTGTAAGGCTCCTTGCACTGGATATATTACTAAAGAGGAATACGGAAAAATCGTAAGTGGAGTTATGGATTTCTTATCGGGAAAAAATAGAGACATAAGTAAAAAACTTAAAGAAGATATGGAAATTGCCTCAGAAAAACTCGAATTTGAAAAAGCTGCAGAGTTGAGAGATAAAATTCTAGCAGTGCAAAAGATAATTGAAAAACAGAAGATAACCACTGGAGGATTTGAAGATGAAGATTTTATAAATATGTACTCAGATAATGTGGACAGCTGTGTTCAAGTATTTTTTTCCAGATCCGGAAAGATAATAGGAAGAGAGCATTTTATCTTAGAAAATACACAGGATTTGCCTAAGAGTGAAATAGTATCAAATTTTATAGAGGAATTTTATGGGGGAACTGCATATATAGCAAAAACAATATATGTGCCTGAAGCTGACGAAATTGAACTCCTCCAGAATTGGCTTAGTATGAAAAAAGATGCCCGGGTATATATTAAAATACCTCAAAAAGGAGAAAAAAGGGCTACTTTAAATATGGTGGAGGAAAATGCCAGGACAACTTTAAAAAATTTTAAATTGAAATTAATTCAAGATAAAAAGATGTACAATACTTCTCTTGAAGAACTTACAGAAGTATTAGATATGGAAGATATACCCCACAGAATAGAAGCATATGACATATCTAATATTCAGGGTGTGGACTCAGTAGGTACCATGGTAGTGTTTGAAGATGGAAGAGCTAAAAATAGTGATTATAGAAGATTCAAAATAAATTCTGTAAAAGGAGCCAATGACTACGATAGTATGAGGGAAATACTGACTAGAAGATTTAAACATGGCTTTGATGAGATAGAAAGAATAAAGAAAAAAAATTTGAAGTTTAGTGCAGGAAAGTTTTGTGCCTTTCCAGATTTAATTCTTATGGATGGTGGAAAGGGTCAGGTAAATGCGGCCTTGGAGGTGTTAAGAAAATTTAATATAGGCATACCTGTGTGTGGAATGGTAAAAGATGATAGACATAGGACTAGGGGACTTATATATAAAAATGAGGAAGTTTTGATATCTCCGCATTCCAATGTAATTAAACTCATTGCTAGAATACAAGATGAAGTTCATAGGTTTGCAATAACCTATCATAGGAGCTTGAGAAACAAAAGAGTACTTCATTCTGTATTAGAAGACATACCTAATGTAGGTAACAAGAGAAGAAAAGAATTGTTAAAAAAATTTGAAAGTATAGAGAATATAAAAAAAGCTGCAATGAATGAACTTATGGATACGCCTTCAATAGATAGACGTACGGCGGAAAGCATAATTTCATATTTTAAAAAGAATGAAAATTGAATATAGGATTTCTTTGCATCAGATGAAGCCAAAACTCCATCTGATGCAAAGAATTCTGTTTATAAATCCTATATTTTTTAACTTTATTTTGGAAAAAAATTTAGTTTGATAGATAAAAGAAAATATGATACAATTTGTAATTGCATTGTATATTATAATTACATAGAGTAACGCTTAATTTTAATTTTCAAGGAGAATATTTATAATGAATAAGTTTAAAGAGTTTGCTACAAATTTAGAGAAAATATTGGATAAAGAAGACATAAAAATAGACGAACCTATGAAGGAACATACTTCTTTTAGAGTAGGAGGTCCTGTAGATATATTAGTTACTCCTAAAAAATTTCAGGAAGTAGTAGATGTTATAACGTTATGTAAAGAACATAATATACCTTATTATATAATGGGAAATGGTTCTAATTTACTTGTTAAAGATGGCGGAATAAGAGGCATAATGATTAAACTTATAAAACTAAATGAAGTTAAAGTTGAGGACAATAAGATTATTACAGGAAGCGGCGTATCGCTAAAGGATATTTCAACTACTGCCCTTAATAACAAATTATCAGGTTTTGAATTTGCCTGTGGTATACCTGGAAGTGTAGGTGGGGCAGTTACAATGAATGCAGGTGCCTATAATGGTGAAATTTCGCATATTGTAGAAAGTGCAAAAGTTATAGATAATGAAGGAAAAATCAAAATATTAGATAGAAAACAATTAGAGTTGGAATATAGAAGCAGTTCCATTTTAAAATATAAATATACTGTCCTAGAAGTAACCTTTAATTTGGAGCACGGGGATTATGAGAAGATAAAAAACCGTGTAGAAGATTTAAATAGAAGGAGGAATGAAAAACAACCACTAGAATATCCATCTGCAGGAAGTACCTTTAAAAGGCCAGATGGTTATTTTGCTGCAAAACTTATAGAAGACAGTGGATTAAAGGGAAAGAGTGTAGGTGACGCCCAAGTATCTGAAAAACATTCGGGATTTATAATAAATAGAGGAAGTGCAACAGCAAAGGATATTTTAGATTTAATAGCTATTGTGCAGCATAAAGTTAAGGAAAAATTTAATGTAGATTTGTATACTGAAGTTAGGGTTATAGGGGAAGAGTAGAGAGTGGAGAATTGGTGCTGTGTATTGCACTGATTCCCCTTTTTAGGTTATATTTATTGTTGTAGTTTGTTGTGATATAATTAGAAAAAGTAAAAATATTTTTAAATGGAGGGATGTGACTATGAGATTTGTTATAGTGACAGGATTATCTGGAGCGGGAAAAACTCAGGCTATAAGAAGTTTAGAAGATTTAGGGTACTTTTGTGTAGATAATCTTCCTCCTACACTAATACCGAAATTTGCGGAAGCATGCTACAAAACTGATGGTAAAATAGATAAAATAGCCCTGGTAATAGATATAAGGGGAGGTCAATTTTTTAATGATATATTTGAAAGCTTGAATTATCTAAAGAAACAGGGTTATAAATATGAAATATTGTTTTTAGATGCTTCAGAGGAAGTACTTATTAAAAGATTCAAAGAATCCAGGAGAAAACATCCCCTAGCACCTGACGGAAGAATTCTAAATGGTATAATTATGGAAAGAAACAAACTTAGAGAATTGAAAGACAGGGCAGACAATATAATAGATACATCTAACTTAGTAACAAGGGAACTTAGAGAAGAGATAACTAAGATATATTCAGAAGAAGGACAGATGGAAACAGAGCTTATGATTACCGTACTCTCTTTTGGATTTAAATATGGCATACCTGTTGATTCAGATCTAGTATTTGATGTGAGATTTTTACCAAATCCTTTCTATATACCTGAGCTAAAAGAATATTCAGGCAAGGATACCTCTGTAATGAAATATATAATGAGTTTTAAGGAAACAAATGAATTTATAAATAAACTGGAGAACATGTTAGAATTTTTGATCCCAAATTATATAAAAGAAGGGAAGAGACAGCTGATTATCTCCATAGGATGTACCGGGGGAAGGCATCGCTCTGTATTTATTGCAAATGCCATTTATAGTAGACTAAAAAATAATGGACATAAGGTTAATATTGATCATAGAGATATAGAAGAAGATGTTAATAAAGGTGGTAAAAAATTATGAAGATTGTAGATTGGCTTAGACCTGGCATAAAAGTTAAAAGGTGGGTTATGCTTGGGGCCATGGGAGTACTCTTTATAATATTTGGAGTAATAGAATTTGTAAACAGAAGATTTTACAGCCTTTATTATATATCATTTTATGTATTTTTAATCATATCCGGGATATTTGTAGTGTATATTTCCATAACTCAAGGTATGAGGTCTATAATAGCACTTATAAATAAAGGATATTTAAGTGTGTCTCTAGATTCCAGAAAGTTGGAAAATTTAATATATGAAAAACGTCTTTTGGTAAAAGGTCCTAAAATCGTTGCTATTGGAGGAGGAACTGGCCTTTCCACTATGCTAAGAGGACTTAAATACTATACGTCTAATATAACTGCTATAGTAACTGTAGCAGATGATGGAGGAGGTTCTGGAGATTTAAGGGAAGATCTTGGAATGCTCCCACCAGGAGATATAAGAAACTGTATAATGGCACTTGCTGATACTGAGCCACTTATGGAAGATTTACTCCAGTATAGGTTTAAGGATGGAAGATTGAAAAATCAGAGCTTTGGAAATTTATTTTTGGCAGCTATGGATGGAATATCTGGGAATTTTGAAGAAGCTGTCCATAAGATGAGTTCTGTACTTGCGGTAACAGGTAAGGTAATGCCTGTTACCCTTGACAATTTAACTTTAAAGGCCAGATTAAAAGATGGATCTATTGTAGAGGGAGAATCAAATATTCCTCAAAAAGCATTGGAAAGAAATAGTCCAATAGATAAAGTTTTTATAGAACCTAGAGATGCTAGGGCATTAAAAGAAGCTGTAGAGGCTATAAAAGAAGCCGATGCAGTAATACTTGGACCAGGCAGCTTATATACTAGTGTAATACCAAATCTTTTAGTTGGTGATATAGCTAATGCACTGCAAAATACAAATGCTGTAAAACTTTATGTTTCAAATATAATGACTCAACCGGGAGAGACAGATGGATTTTCTGTAGAAGACCATATTAGGGCTATATTTAACCATGTCGGTGCCCCTATAATAGATTATGTAATTATAAATGTAGGTAAAATAAATACGGAGTTAGAAGGGAAATATAAAGAAGAAGAATCTCATTTAGTTAAAATAAATGAGGATTTAGTAGATTCTATGGGAGTAAAAGTAATTGAAGGAGATTTTATAAGTATTAAGAATGGACTTATAAGGCATAATTCTGAAAAATTAGCTTCCATACTTATAGAAACTATTATGGATAAAAAGCTGCTATTTGATAGAAAGAAGATAATAGAATATTTCTATCTATCAGAAAGATTAAAGGAAAATAGGAGATAAGTGGGAGATATATATGTCATTTTCATTAAAGGTAAAAAATGAAGTTTGTAGGTATTCGGATATAGATGAGGAAGAAGCTATAGCAGAATTGTCTGCCATAATGAAGGTTAGTGGAACTTTGATGCTTGGAGGGAATAGGCAGTTTAGCTTTAAGATAATTACTGAAAATGCTGCAATTGCCAGATTCATATTTAAGATATTGAAGGATATTTTTCATATACATACTAGAATACTGGTTAAAAGGAGTAATTCTTTAAAAAAAAATAATGTGTACGTAATAATGATAACGGAAGATACAGATGTAAGATCCATACTTAAAAAAGTAGGACTTTTAAAGGAAGAAGAAGATGTTTTTTCACTGGATTATAGTATACCAAAAAGTATTAGTGAAAATGAAAAACTAAAAAAGGCATATATAAGGGGAGCTTTTTTAGGTGGTGGGAGCATAAGTAATCCAGAAAAGACATATCACCTTGAATTTGTAACTCATGACAATGATTATGCCTTGGATTTGAGTAAACTTATAAATGGATATGGATTAAGTTCTAAAGTAATACAGAGAAAGAGCAGTTTTATAGTGTATATTAAAGAGGGAGAGCAGATAGTGGATCTTTTAAATATAATAGGAGCACACTCTTCTCTTTTGGAATTAGAGAACATAAGGATAATGAAGGAGATGAGGAATAACGTAAATAGGCTGGTGAATTGTGAGACTGCAAATTTGAGTAAAACTGTTAATGCAGCAGTAAGACAAATGGAGAGTATAAAGCTTATACAAAAAGAAATAGGGTTAAGTAGGCTGCCTGAAAATTTAAGGGATATTGCAGAACTTAGGTTAAATTATCCGGATGAATCTTTGAAGGAATTAGGTGAAATGTTGAACCCTAAAGTAGGTAAATCTGGAGTAAATCACAGACTTAGGAGAATTGAGAAAATAGCAGATGAACTGAGAAAAGAAAGGTAGGCACAGATTATATGTCAAAACATGAGGATATAATCAAGTACATACTTTCACTAGAAACTGGTACTAAAATTTCAGTGAGAAGTATAGCAAGTGAGTTAGGGGTTAGTGATGGAACGGCATATAGGGCTATAAAAGATTCAGATAGCCTTGGAATAGTCACTACAATTCCAAGAGTGGGAACTGTGCGAATTGAAAAAGTTGAAAAGAAAAATATGGAGTCTCTAACTTATGGTGAAGTAATAAATATAGTAGATGGAAGTTTGCTTGGGGGAAAAAATGGAGTACATAAAGTGCTGCATCGATTTATAATAGGAGCTATGACCATAGAGGCCATGAAACAGTATATAAAAAAAGATTGTTTAGTCATAATAGGGAATAGAGAAGAAGCACAAAGACTTGCCCTTTTAAACGATGCAGGAGTACTTATAACTGGTGGCTTTGGATGCAGCAATCAGATAAAGAACCTGGCTAACGAAAAGTGTCTTCCAATAATATCTACTAGCTATGATACTTTTACTGTAGCTAGTATGATAAATAAAGCTATTTCAGAAAATTTAATAAAAAAAGAAATAGTACTTGTAGAAGATATAATGCAAATTAACCCGTCTTATCTTAATGTTAAAGATACGGTACTTAAATGGAAGCAAATGATGAAAGAATTTAAACATGACAGATATCCTGTAGTAGATGATGAAAATAAACTAGTAGGAATTGTTGCACCAAAGGATTTACCAAGTCATGGTTCTGATGACGAGCTTATAAGTAGAGTTATGTCTAAAGAACCCATTACGGTGACACCTAAAACTACGGTTGCCTATGCAGCTCACATAATGGGCTGGGACGGTATAGAATTATTTCCTGTAGTAAAGGGGAAAAAATTAGTTGGAGTTATAACTAGGAGAGATGTAATAAAAGCACTTCAATATATGGCAAGGCAGCCTCAATTAGCAGAAACCCTTGAAGATGCTATATTGAAAAAATTTGAATTCCAAATTAAAGATGGAAGAAACTGTTTTACAGGAAAAATAACCCCTGAAATGTTGGACTCTATGGGAACAGGCTCCTGGGGTACTTTGAATATGCTTTTATCTACCATGGCAATTGTAATCTTAAGGCAGAAAAATAATGCCAATATACTTGTAGATAGCATAGCTACATATTTTATGAAACCTGTACAAATTGATAACGAAATCACTATATATGTAGATATAATAGGAAAGGGTATAAATTACTGCAGAGTAGAAGTTAATATGTTTGATGATAAAAATGATATAGTGGGAAAAAGCATTTTATCTGCAAAAATGATAAGAAGGTAATTAATTCACAATGCACGATGCACAATTCACAATTAAGGATGATTTCCTTCCGTTAAAACTTTAGAAAATCTAAAATATAGCATTATTGAAGAAAAACTTCAATAAGCTTCGTATGTGCGAAAGTTGAGTTATTTAGTTTAAAGGAGGAGGGATGATTTAATGGGTGAAGAAAAACATAAATGGGTGAGTTTACACCAGCATACGGAATATTCCCTCCTGGATTCTTCAGCTAAAATTCCAGAACTTATAGCTAGGGCAAAAGAACTTGGAATGGATAGTATGGCAATAACAGACCATGGTGTTATGTATGGGTGTGTGGAATTTTATAAAGAAGCAAAGGCCCAGGGAATCAAGCCTATAATAGGCTGTGAAATATATGTATCTCAGGGAGATATGACTATAAAGCAAAATAATGGCAAAAATGAAAATTACCATCTGGTGCTTTTGGTGAAAAATGAAGAAGGATATCAAAATTTAATGAAAATAGTATCCACAGCTTCTATAAAAGGATTTTACTATAAACCAAGGGTAGACCATGATTATTTGAAAAATCACAGTGAAGGGCTAATAGCACTAAGTGCTTGTATGAGTGGTGAAGTTCAATCCAATATATTAAAAGGAAATATAGATAAAGCTGAAGAGACAGCTTTGTTTTATAAAAATACTTTTAAAGATGGTTTTTATTTAGAAGTTCAATATCATGGAATAGCAGATCAGCTCAAGATAAATGAACAGTTGATTTCTATGTCTAAAAAATTAAACATACCTTTGGTTGCTACAAATGATGTGCATTATATAAAAAAGGAAGATTACAGGGCTCATGATATTTTACTTTGTATACAAACTGGTAAAACTGTAGATGAAGAAAATAGAATGAGATATCCTTCGGATGAATTTTATCTAAAGTCGCCAGATGAGATGTATGATATGTTTTCCAACGTGCCAGAGTCTCTAGAGAATACGATTAAAATAGCAGATCAATGTAATTTTGACTATGAGTTTCATAAATCAAAGCTTCCTAAATTTCCCCTACCGGAAGACACAGATCCTTATGAGTACATGAAGGATTTATGCTATAAGGGACTTTATAAAAGATATAATGATGTAACAGATGAATTGAAAAGTAGGCTGGAATATGAGCTGGGCATAATAAAGAAAATGGGCTATGTTGACTACTTTCTTATAGTATGGGATTTTATAAGATTTGCGAGAAAAAATGGGATAATGACAGGACCTGGACGAGGAAGTGGAGCAGGTTCTATAGTTGCCTATACACTTGAAATAACTAAAATAGATCCTATAAAATATAAGCTTATATTTGAACGTTTCCTAAATCCTGAAAGAGTTTCTATGCCGGATATTGACAGTGATTTTTGTTATGAAAGGCGTGGAGAAGTAATAGATTATGTGGTAGAAAAGTATGGAAAAGACAGTGTGTCTCAAATTATAACTTTTGGAACTATGGCAGCTAAGATGTGTATAAGAGATGTAGGTAGAGCGATGAATTACAGTTATGGGGAAGTAGATAGAATAGCCAAAATGATACCTTCAATTCCCAATATAACTATAGATAAAGCACTTGATATGAATCCTGAGTTTAAAGAAGCTTATGACAGTGAGTCAAGAACTAAAGAACTTATAGATATTGCTAGAGCACTTGAAGGACTTCCAAGGCATACATCTACCCATGCGGCAGGAGTTGTTATAGCTTCAGAACCTCTTGTAAATTATGTGCCACTTCAAAAAAATGAAGATAATATAGTTACACAATTTACTATGAACACTCTGGAGGAGCTAGGACTTCTCAAAATGGACTTTTTAGGATTGCGTACGTTGACTGTTTTAAGAGATGCTGTTGAAATGATTAAAGAGGATAAGGGTATAGAAATTGATTTAGATACTATAGATTATGATGATAAAGCTGTTTACAATATGATAGGTGAAGGAAAAACTGTAGGGGTATTTCAACTTGAATCGCCTGGTTTTAGTTCTTTTATGAAGGAACTAAAACCAGATTCTTTGGAGGATATAATAGCAGGGATAAGCCTTTATAGACCAGGACCTATGTCAGAAATACCCAAATATATTAAAAACAAAAATAACCCTGAGGGAATAGAATATGTAACCCCTCAGCTTGAACACATTCTTTCTGTTACTTATGGATGCATGGTATACCAGGAACAGGTAATGCAAATTGTAAGGGATTTAGCAGGATATTCCATGGGTCGAAGTGATCTGGTAAGACGTGCTATGTCAAAAAAGAAGCACCATGTTATGGAGGAAGAGAGACATAATTTTGTATATGGAATTGTAGATGAAAAAGGAGAAATACAGGTACCAGGCTGTGTGCGCAATGGTATATCTGAAAAAATAGCCAATGACATATTTGATTCTATGATGGATTTTGCATCCTATGCATTTAACAAATCACATGCTGCAGCCTATGCTGTAGTGGCATTTAGAACGGCGTATTTAATGTATTATTATCCTACTGAGTTTACAGCAGCTATGCTAAATAGTGTAAAAGGAGATAGTGAAAAAGTAGCCTATTATATAAGGTTTGCCAAAAGTATTGGAATAGAAATAATGCCTCCAAGTATTAATGAAAGCTGTACAAAGTTTACAGTAGAAGATGGAAATATAAGATTTGGGTTATCTGCTATAAAAAATGTAGGTGAAAATGTAATAGATAGTATAGTTAGATCAAGGTCAAAACATGGTAAGTTTAAAGACCTGGTGGATTTCTGTAATAGTATAGACTTAAATTCTATAAACAAGAGGGTAGTGGAGAGTTTAATTAAAGCAGGTGCTTTTGACTGTTTTGGAGTGCTGAGGTCTCAACTTATAGCAGTACATGAAAAAGTAATTGACAGCGTTATAAATTCTAGAAAAAAGAATATAGAAGGACAGGTGAGCTTATTTTCTCAAATTGAAGACAGCAGTGTAAGAATAAAGTATCCTTCTATAGAAGAATTTAAGAAAATGGATATGCTAGCTATGGAAAAGGAAATGACTGGATTATACCTTTCAGGACATCCGCTGGATGAATATGCAAGGACATTAGAATTGCAGGCAAATACTAAAATATCTGATATAGTAGGTAGGAAGACTTTAGAAGATAATTTTGTAGAGGAAGCTAAAGTAAATGATGGAGATAGAGTTATAGTTGGTGGGATACTCTCCGAAGTATCTAAAAAGATTACTAAAAATAATGATATGATGGCTTTTGCAAAGTTAGAAGATCTTTATGGAATTATGGAGATAATAGTATTTCCCAAAGTGTTTCAGAGATTCAAGAGCCTAATTGAAGATGATTATATGATCATAGTGAAAGGAAGAGTAAGTGTTAGGGAAGATGAACAGCCTAAGCTTCTTTGTGAAGTTATAGAGCCTCTGGTGAGAATAGATACGGAAAAACTTTATATTTTGATTGAAGATCAAGATATTTTAAAAGAAGCTTTAGAGACACTTAGATCAGTATTTGTAAATTTTAAAGGAAATATTCCTGTATATTTGTGCACAAAAAAAGAAAGAAAAAAGTTTAGGTTGGACAGGGAATTATGGATAAAATCTGATTTGGAACTTATGTCTTTTTTAAGAAAAAACTTTGGAGATAATAATGTAAAAATTATATAGATAAGAAGTATATTTTTGTGATAAAACAACCAAAATATTATAAGAAAGAGATTCTTATAATATTTTGGCTATTAGAATTTTATTTGAATAAAGTTCATAATGTGGTGAAAAGTACATAATTGTATGTTATAATTATGATTGTAATTGTAGTAAATTAAGTTGGTTTTAACTAAAGCGGGACATAAATAGTCCCTGCGGTCATAGGGGGTGTGCATATGAAAACAATAGCTGTATTAACAAGTGGAGGAGATGCTCCTGGCATGAATGCTGCTATAAGGGCAGTAGTGAGGACAGCTCTAGATAAAAACTTAAACGTAATGGGAATTAAAAGAGGATATAGTGGATTAATGAATGGCGAAATAGTACCCATGCAGAGAAGTAGTGTTGCAGACATTATACAAAGGGGAGGAACTATATTAAAAACTGCTAGATCTAAGGAATTTAAAACAGAAGAAGGAAGAAAAAGAGCAGTAAATATATTAAAAACATTTAGAATAGATGGATTAGTAGTAATAGGTGGAGATGGATCCTTTAGGGGGGCTAATGAATTATCTAAATTAGGAATAGCTACGATAGGATTACCTGGAACTATAGATAATGATTTGGCATATACAGATTTTACTATAGGATTTGATACAGCAGTAAATACCGTTTTAGATGCTATAAATAAGTTAAGAGATACCTCTACTTCTCATGAAAGAGTAAGTATTGTAGAGGTTATGGGAAGAAATTGTGGAGATATAGCTCTTTATTCTGGGCTTGCAGGTGGAGCTGAAAATATAATTTTACCTGAAAAAGGATATGATGAACAAGAATTGTGTAGAGGTATATTAGAAGCAAAGATGAAGGGAAAAATGCACAATTTAATATTACTTGCAGAAGGTATTGGTGGAGCTGAAGCTTTAGCTGAGAAGGTTGAGAATATTACTGGTATAGAAACTCGAGCTACAAAACTTGGACATATTCAAAGAGGAGGAAGTCCTACTTGTTCAGATAGAATTTTAGCTTCAAGATTTGGATATAGGGCTGTTGAATTGTTAGAGCAAGGAAAGTCTTCTAGAGTTGTTGGAACTAGAAATGGTAAAGTTATTGATTTGGATATAAATGAGGCATTAAGCCAGCCAAGAAGGTTTGATGAAAAGCTGTATGAGATAGCTTATGCGCTAGCGTAAATAATATTTTAAACCAATTTTGTGTTAAGGAGTGTGTTACTATGCAAAAAACTAAGATGATTTTTACTATTGGACCTGCAAGTGGTTCGGAGGAAGTTTTGTCAGAGCTTATTGAAGCTGGAATGAATGTATCAAGACATAACTTTTCTCATGGAGATCACAAAGAGCATGAAGAAAGAATAAATATGGTAAAAAAACTTAGAGAAAAATACAATAAGCCAATAGCAATAATGCTTGATACAAAGGGACCTGAAATAAGAACAGGTAATTTTAAAGAAGATAAGGTAGCATTAAAAGAAGGTGATCATTTCGCTGTTTATTGTGGAGAAGATGTTATAGGAGATAAAAGTAAATGCTCTATAACTTATGGTGAATTGAGCAACGATGTAAAAAAGGGCGACAGCATACTTATTGATGATGGTTTAGTTGGACTTGAAGTTGAAGGTGTTGAAGCAAATAAAATAAATTGTACAGTTAAAAACAGTGGCATGGTTGGCAATCATAAAGGTGTAAATGTACCTGGAGTTTCTATATCTATCCCTGCCATAACTGAAAAAGATAAAGATGATTTGAAATTCGGTTGTTATATGGAAGTAGATATGGTAGCTGCATCCTTTATAAGAAAAGCAGCTGATGTTATGGCTATAAGAAAAGTACTTGAAGCAAATGGAGGACAAGATATACAGATATTTTCTAAAATAGAGAGTCAAGAAGGCGTTGACAACATAGATGAAATAATAAAATTTTCTGATGGAATAATGGTAGCAAGGGGAGATATGGGAGTAGAAATTCCTATAGAAAAAGTTCCAATGATTCAGAAATTTATAATAGAAAAATGTAATAAGGCAGGAAAACCTGTTATAACTGCTACGCAGATGCTTGATTCTATGATAAGAAATCCTAGACCTACAAGGGCAGAAGCTTCTGATATAGCTAATGCTATATTTGATGGTACAGATGCTATAATGTTAAGTGGAGAATCTGCTAATGGAAAATATCCTGTGGAAGCTGCTAAAACTATGGCAAGGATAGCTAAGAGAGCAGAGGAGCAAATTAACTATGATTCTTTGCTTGAGAAAAAGAGAGAAGCACATATACAGAATGTGCCAAATGCTATAAGCCTTGCTGCATGTACTACGGCTTCAGAATTAAAAGCTTCTGCTATAATAACAGCTACTCAAAGCGGTAATACTGCTAGAATGGTTTCAAAATACAGACCAGGATGTCATGTTATAGCTGTAACCCCAAGTGGTAAAGTAGCCAGGGGACTTGCTTTAAATTGGGGTGTATTTCCAATACTCGCCAAAAAAGTAGAGTCTACAGATGAAATGATAGAAAATTCTGTTGAAATAGCTTTGAAAAGTGGATATGTAAAAAAAGGAGATCTGGTAATCATAGCAGCAGGCATACCTGTAAGCTATTCTGGAACTACCAATATGCTTAAAGTTCATATAGTAGGAGATATACTAGCTCAGGGAAGAGGCTCAGGGGCTAGACCAGGTTATGGAACTGCAAAGATAGTAAGTAGTCCGAAAGAAGCAGATGAAGTAGTTGAAAAGGACGATATTCTAGTAGTTAAAGATTTGGATAAAGGATATATTAATATTTTGGATAGAGTTGCAGGAATCATATCAGAAAAAGGTGGCTTAACTTCTCATCTTGCTATTGAATGTCTTACAAGAGAAATACCTATTATTTGCAATGCAGGAGGTGCTACTGAAATATTAAAGACAGGCACATTTATTACTATGGACGTCATAAGAGGAATAGTATATAATGGCAGAGTAAATATAATGTAGTTATGTTTTTCAATATGTAAAATATTTATTGAAATTTAACATGACTTTAATGTATAATATAACAATATGTGGCTAAAATTATATAACAGAGAAAGTAAGACAACTGATTCTATTTTTTGCACCTTTGCGGGTGCAATTTTTTTTTGTACAAAGTGCTTCTTTAATTGTATACTGTACTTATGGAAATTTTGAATGAGAAATTGGACTATATATTGACTGTGGTTGAGTTAAGAAATTAACTGTTGCAGTTTAAAAATGATGCGAAGCAAAGCTTCGTAAGTTAAGAATTAATAATTAAAAGTTCTAGATTTTGTTTAAGTAGGTGAATATATGAGTGAAAAAATAGAAAAAAATAGAGAATATATAGTTGAAATAGATGGTATGGGATACCAGGGAGAGGGAGTTGGAAAGGTAGACGGGTTTACAATTTTTATACAGGGAGCTATTCAGGGAGAGAAGGTAAAGGTAAAAGTCATAAAAGTAAATAAAAATTTTGCTTTTGGAAAATTGGTAGAGGTACTTGAACCATCTCTTTATAGAGCAAATTCACTTTGCAGTATATATAAAAGATGCGGCGGATGTCAGCTTCAGCATATGTCCTATGAAGGGCAACTTGACTTCAAAAAAAAGAGAGTAAAAGATTGTTTAGAGAGAATAGGAAAATTTGAAGTAGAGGAACAGGATAAAATATTTAGGGATAATGTTTTAGAGAAAAGCAGCGAAGGTACTTCAGTAAAATTGTATAACACCCTAGGTATGACAAATCCCTATAGATATAGAAATAAAGTACAATTGCCAGTAGGTAGATGTAATAAAAAGATAAATATAGGATTTTATGCAAAAGCAAGTCATGAAATAATAGATATGGAAAGCTGTCTTATTCAGAACGAAACTTCAGATAAAATAGTGAAGCTCATGAGAGATTGGATTGAAAAGTATAATGTAGATCCTTATGATGAAAAAACAGGCAGAGGTACTATAAAACATATAATAACTAGAAAAGGATTTGCTACAGGTGAAGTTATGCTAGTAATTGTAACCTTTACTGAAAACTTGCCTCATAAAAAAGAACTTGTAGAACTTATGTGTAAGAACGTACCTGGAATAAAGAGTATAGTACATAATATAAATAATAATAAAACAAATGTGATATTAGGGAAAAAATGTGTAAACCTATGGGGAGAGGATACTATAAGGGATACTATAGGTAATTTTAAATTCAATATATCCCCTCTTTCATTTTTTCAGGTAAATCCTCTTCAAACGGAAGTGCTTTACAGTAAAGCATTGGAATATGCAGGTTTAAGTGGGAATGAAGTTGTATTTGATGCTTATTGTGGTACAGGAACTATATCTTTGTTTTTATCTCAAAAGGCAAAAAAGGTATATGGTGTGGAAATAATCGATGAAGCCATAAAAAATGCAAGAATAAATGCTGAAGAGAATGGGGTAAATAACGTAGAGTTTATAACGGGAAAGTCTGAAGTAGTGATACCAGAACTCATAAGCAAGGGAATAAAGGCTGATGTGGTAGTGGTTGATCCGCCAAGAAAGGGATGTGATATGGAGCTTCTTAAGGCAATAGCAGATATGGCACCGAGGACTATAGTTTATGTGTCCTGTGATCCGGCAACTCTTGCCAGGGATTTAGCAGTTTTGAGGGAGCTTGGATATATGACTAAGGAAGTGCAGCCTGTGGATATGTTTGCTCAGACTTCCCATGTGGAAACTGTGATTCTGATGACACGTTGTGGTCAAAACGATAAATAAACCACTACGACCACAATATGTTGTAGTTTTGGAACAAAAAATGGGCAAAAATTAGGCTAAAAATGCCCGATTTTTGCCCTGATTTTTAAGGGAAAATATAGATGACATAGGGCAATTTTGAGTAATGTTAGATAATATCTATTCGAGGGGGATCAAATAGCATGAATATTAGAAAATACCAGTCTGAAGATTGTAGTGAAATAACTCAGCTGTTTTACCATACCGTTCATAGTATAAATGCAAAAGACTATACACAAGAACAACTTAACGTTTGGGTGACCGCAATAGTTGATAAGGCTGCTTGGGATAAATCGTTAACCCAGAATTACACAGTTGTCTGTGAACACGATGGGATGATTGTCGGCTTTGGTGACATTAACAATACTGGATACCTTGACAAAATTTTTGTTCACAAAGATTATCAAGGCATTGGTATTGCAACTGCCATTGTCCATAATCTTGAAGATTATGCAATTGAACATGGAGTAGTACTGATAACAACACACGCATCAATAACTGCAAAACCATTTTTTGAAAAACAAGGATATAAGGTTATTAAAGAACAGCAAGTTGAGCGTGACAAGCAGATGCTGACTAATTTTGTAATGGAAAAAATATTTTGAAAAACGATTAACTAAAAAAATCCAGAGACATTGAGATAGAAAAATCTTGATGTCTCTGTTTTCATATAAACCTAAAACACAATTAAATAAATCTGCCATCGGGCAAAACAACCATGAAGGTTATGTTCTTCGTTACTGAAAAACATAGCCTCATTTTTGTTGCCCAATTTACAGAAAAAGGAAGGACTGATTAAAGTGATTACAAGATTTATGAGAGATACATCTCTCACTGCTATAGAAATAGAAATCAAACAATAGGACTGTCTTCCGAATTTTTTTTATCTATAAATGAGAATACAATTTTACTTAAAGTAATAATGCCATTTTCTAATTGTTCTTGATCCAAAGAAGAAAAGCTTAGACGTATATGATTAAATTCAGGTTCGCTTGAATAACAGGTTGACCCGGTAAGAAAGGCAATACTGTTCTTTTGAGCTTCAAAAACAAGACTTTCTGCACTTAGCCATGATGGAAGAGTGACCCAAATATTTGGCCCTCCCATTGGCGAACTCCATTCAACAGTATCGGGCATATGTTTTTTAAGAAGCTTTAAAATTAAATTACGCCTATTATATAAAATATTATTCATACTGTTTAAATGTTTTTTCATGAAGTCCAATTGAACAAAAGGTAATAACGCTTTTTGAGTTAATACTGGACTACCAAGATCAGAATTAGACTTAGCTGCAATAAGTCTATTTAGTATTGTACCAGATGCTGCCAAAATACCAATTCTGCAGCCAGGTGATAGAAATTTACTAAATCCTTTTATATATATTACATGACCATCGGTATCCATACTTTTTAATGCAGGTAAAGGATTCTTTTCAAACGAAATTTCACGCCAGGGATCATCTTCAACAATTAAACAATTAAAGTCTTTCGCAATTTCAATTAATTCTTTTCTTCTTTGCATACTCATCACTGTTCCAGTTGGGTTATGGTAGGTGGGTATGGTATAAATTAATTTTGGGGAATAAGTATCACATAGTCGTAAAAGCAAATCAATCCGCATTCCATCTTTATCAACAGGAACAGATAAAATAGTAGCTCCTTGCCAGCGGAAAACGTCAATAGCAGCTGTATAGGTTGGAGCTTCCATCACTACAATGTCACCCGAACCTATAAATGTTCTGGCAACTAAATTAATCGCTTGTTGCGAACCATTCGTTATTATAATTTCGTTTTTAGATATTGAAATACCGCTGGAAATTAAATAATCAGCTATGGCAGAACGAAATTCTAAATCTCCTTGTACAGGTCCGTACTCTGAAAGTATATCTGGATTTTTTAAGATGAAGGATGATATATGTCTGGAAATAAGGTGTTCAGGAAGTAGGGAACTGTGAACGGAGGCAGCTGACAACCATATTTGTGATTTTGTTGTTAAACTAATATTTTGCCACCAAAATTGAGCTCTTGGAAGGTGATCAGGGATGGAAAGCTGCCAATTAAGAGAAGTCAAATCAGTGTCATGATCTTTATGATTCTTTATTTTTTCTGTTTGAACATAAGTACCTTTCCCTTGTATGGTAGAAATAATGCTATCATCCGCCAGCATTGAATATGCCTTGGAAACGGTAACCATACTTACATTTAGTGTTTTTGAAAGGCTTCTGACAGAAGGTAAGCGGGAGCCTTTTTCTAATAAACCAGAGGATATACGATCAGCAATTGACTGATAAATTTGTTTTGATAAAGATATATTCGTATTTCTATTTAAATCTATTTTAATTTCCATCTTGCACTCCCTCTAAGTGTTATAGTCTGATATTGACTGTTATACATGTTATGTAGTAATTATATTATAACATACTATAACAATGTCAAGCATGAAAATTTGAAAGGAGCATATCAATGGATAAAAATTTAGAAAATGATTTAACTAATATTAATACTTTATTAGAAAAAGTAAAGAACTACTCATTTGATTTTTTAGAAAACATTAATAAAATACCAGCTTTTCCAGATAGCAACAATGTTTATTCGCCTTCACAATTAAACAAAAATGGATTAGGCGGTGAAAACACATTAGAAGAGTTTATGCAAAGATTTTATAAGGGGATCGTTTCAAGTGGGGGATCAAGGTATTTTGGTTTTGTAACGGGAGGGGCAACTCCAGCGGCTTTAATGGGAGACTGGTTAGTGAGCACATTTGATCAAAATGCTACAGCTTGTGATCATTCAAGTGCAGCAAAAATTGAAGAAGAAACCATAAATTTATTAAAGCAGCTTTTCGGATTAACAGAACAATTTTCAGGAGCATTTGTAACAGGCGCTACCATGGCTAATTTTGTAGGATTGGCAATTGGCAGGCAGTGGGTAGCCAAACAATTAGGCATTCATCTATCCTTAGACGGACTATATTCAATCCCGCCGATTCAGATTGTGAGTGCCACGCCTCATTCGAGTATACTAAAAGTGATGTCTATGTTGGGTATGGGAAGAAATAATATGCATTACATTCCAACAATCGACAAAAGAGAGGCAATAGATATCAAAGCATTAGAAAATTACTTAAAGCAATTGAATGGGGAACCATGTATTGTTGTAGCAAATGCAGGAACAGTGAATACGGTTGATTTTGATGATTTAAAACAGATTGGAACATTAAAGAAAAAATATAATTTCTTTCTCCATGTTGATGGAGCCTTTGGTGGTTTTGCTTCTTGTTCCACAAAATATAAGCATTTTGTAGAAGGAATGGAAGAAGCAGATTCCATTACGATAGATGCGCACAAATGGCTCAATGTTCCCTATGATAGTGCAATGCAATTCACAAAACATCCAAAGCTTCAGCTTCAGGTTTTTCAAAATAATGCCGTATACTTAGGCGAGATTTCCCAAACACCTGACTTTGTTCATTTAGTTCCAGAGAATTCAAGGAGGTTAAGAGCTCTTCCTGTATGGTTTACAATAAAGGCATATGGGCAAAACGGATATAAGGAGATCATTGAGAGGAATTGCGAATTAGCTCAATTGCTAAGTAGAAAAATCTATGAATCGAACAATTTCAAATTACTGTCAATTACCAGATTAAATGTTGTCTGTTTTACCATTGATTTTGGTGAACATACTATGACATTAGAGAATATACAACAATTTTTGAATTTAGTGAATGAAGATGGTAGTGCATTTTTTACTCAAACCATATATAAAGGAAAACCTGGAATGCGTGCAGCAATCAGTAATTGGAGAACAGAGGAAAAAGATATTGAAATTGCGTGGGAAGTATTAAATAAGGCGTATAACTCCTACGTTAAAACAATAATGGCAATTGATTAACCATAAGTAACTGCAAACCATGGAAACAGTAGCCGTTAATCAATCATGATTATGCTTTCACATGATATAGGCATTAAGTGAAAACCTTAAGTGGCAATGTGGTTATTGACCGTAATATATCTTGGTGGCAGCTACCTACTTTGGATATATACAGTTGATAATAGCGTGCTACAATCATTCATTGATTCCATGCCAGAAGAATTTGAACTTGTACCCTTTAATGAAAATATTTATCATCAGGAAATGAAAGAGGCTTGGTCACAGGAGTTTTGCGAAAGCTTTTCATCCGCAGAGGATTATCAGGCACGAGGATTCGGATTCGCAGTGCAAAAAAATGGTAAATTGGCATCAGGAGCTTCTACAATGACGATTTATAACGGAGGCATTGAGATACAAGTCGCAACGCATAATAAATATAAAAGGCATGGGCTGGCGCTTACGTGTGCGTCGGCAATTATACAGGAATGCGTAAGAAGGAAAATCTGCCCTTGCTGGGATGCAGCGAATCTGATCTCGAAAAAAATGGCATTAGAGATTGGTTATGAATATCGTGGTGAATATAACACTACTCATATCAGTAAGCCGTGAAATTTGCATCTAGTAGACTCTTAAGGTATATATTATTAAGCATGATATTGATTTAAGCCGTACATCATTTAATTAATTTAATTTGAAGATGTTAGATTTTGGATATGCTTCTTATTGTATTCATAGAACAGGAGGGAATCGATTATGTTAGGAACACACATCAACTTTTATTATTATTCAGGAACCGGAAATACGTTGTTGGTAGTGAAAGAAATGATAAAAACCTTTACCACAAAAGGAATACAGGTTACGTTTTATAAAATTGAAGATACTGATCCAAAGAAAATAGACATCGCTACCCCTTTCGGGATTGCCTTTCCGGTTGCTTTCCAATCTACATTGCCCTTTGTATGGGATTTTCTGAAAGCGCTTCCAAGGGCTGAGCAAACACCTGTTTTCATGGTGGATACCATGATGGCTTTCTCCGGTGCTATTGTGGGACCACTGAAAAAAGTTCTAACAGAAAAGGGATATGACTGTATCGGTGCTTGTGAGATTGTGATGCCTAATAACTGGTTTCCTAAACAGATCAATGAGGAAGAAAACGAAAAAAAAATAAACAGTGGTCTTAGAAAGGCTAGAGAATATGCAGAGAATCTTATTGAGGGTAATACCTCTTGGAGGCGTATTCCCTTTCTTTCAAAGGGCCTTTATAATATCTGTTGTAATGATTTTGTGATGAACCGGATTGCTCTGGCTGAAGGGCGAAAAATTACCGTGGATAAGGGAAAATGCATTAAATGTGGACTATGCTCAAAGTTGTGTCCGGTGAACAACATCAATATGAAAGAGTATCCTGAGTGGCACGATTCGTGCGAGTTATGCATGCGATGCCTAAGTTTTTGCCCAGTTAATGCAGTAATCATTCCGGGCAAAAAGTTCAAACAATATCGAGCCGTTAAAGCAAAGGAGCTTACAATCAAAAACCTTGGAGAAAATTAAACTCATAGTAAAATAATAAAGCAAAGTTTGAATTTAATAAAGCGTAAGATATTGTAAAAAATACTATGAAATCTTTTAAAGATATGTTATCAGCAATTAAAGATATAAGTACTTTAATTAATCATACGTATAGTTCTGTCGAAACTATTATGAAATCGAAGGATACTATTTCAAGTAAGGTGGAATCCCTTACAGCTGTATCAGAAGAGACTTCTGCATCATCGGAAGAGATATAAGTATCATCTGAAGAACTATATGCATCTTCTGAGAATGTATCTGGTTTTGTGCAGAAGCTCAATAAAGTTGTAGAGGAACTTGATGAAAGTGTAAGTAAATTTAAATTATAATACACTATTATGAAACAAAAAATTTTTATTAAAATAAACGTGATAAGTATGTATATCCACACCTATGAGTGGAAAAATAAATTCGAGGTGATAATATATGAAAAACATTGGTGTGGAAAAAGGATTGTCCAGAATGGCAAATTATCTAAATTCTCAAGGATATTCAGTGCAAATTTTAGGAGAAGATCTTGAGAATAATGTTTCAAAGTGCAAAAATTTAGATGCAATTGTTACAGCAGGATATAATACAGATATGATGGGCATTAGTGATACTTCTACAAAAGTTCCTGTTATTAATGCTGATGGTTTAACAGAAGAAGAAGTAAAGAATATGATTCAGCAGGAAACTACTAGATAGTAGATATCATCATTTTTGTTCGTATAATGTAGTATATGAGCAATTAACATAGAAATATAATAGGATTAAGGAGTTGAAATACCTTAGTCCTATGTTTTATGTGTGGATTGGCATTGTATGGTAGTCTATAGTTCAATTATCAATATAATTTGAGAAATATAAAGAACTATTCCAAAAATTAATGTTAATACTAGAGCAATAGGCAATATTTTTTTAACACATTTCCTTATTTTACAGAAATTTCTGCAGTTGTTGACTGAAGTTCCCCAAAATTATAGTCGAAGACATGTTACTGCTTGTCATAAAAGAACCTAAAAGTCCTATAAAAGGCCTATTAGAGAATAATATGGACCCCCAATTTTGGCAGTACCTAATGCAAGTACTGTTGTTTGTCATATACCTTCTATAATTCTAGACATCATTATTAGTGACATAACAACTATGCTTGAAGGTAGTATCTTTTTTGCTTGAAGTTTTGTTTATTATTTGGGTGCTTGCAATCTCTCAATCACTTCTATAGTATTTGCTTCTACTTAATAGAAAGAAAACAATAAGCGCAAAATAACTAGGAATAAAGCAGGCAAGGGGCTGGTTTATCTGACAAAATAGAAGTTGTTCACCATCTTTGATAATGCGTAGAGAGAAAATACAATTGGTTTTCGCTTGATAATACAAAGTTTAATAAAATTCCTTTAAAATCATATAAGTTATATCTTTTAGTTAATAAAAAGCATTATTTAAGCAAAAAAAGAAATATCATTTGAGAACTTAAAAAATGTCAATATGATTATTGAAAGTAAAAAATTCAAGTTGAATTTTATAATTAGAAATAAATGTGAGAAGCTTGAGCGTGAATCAACAACTAATAGTTTATATATATAAACTATTAGTTGTTGTTCAACAAAAAAAATAAGTGCTATAATTAAATTAATAAATAACTTGCATAAATTTTTACTGATTAATAAAAGTTGCATATAAAACATGAAAAAATATTAAAATGAGGTGAGTATAATTATGTCAAAACAATATCCAAAGTTTAAAGCAGCAGCAGTTCAGGCTGCACCAGTATACTTGAATTTAGATGCAACAGTTGAAAAGTCTTGTAAGTTAATTGATGAGGCAGCATCAAAGGGGGCAAAATTAGTAGCGTTTCCAGAAGCTTTCTTACCAGGATATCCTTGGTTTGCTTTTATTGGACATCCAGAATACACAAGAAAATGGTATCACGAATTATATAAAAATGCTGTAGAAATCCCTAGTTTGGCAGTTCAAAAAATAAGTGAATCAGCAAAAAGAAATAAAACTTACGTTTGTATTTCTTGTAGTGAAAAAGACGGAGGATCATTATATCTAGCACAATTATGGTTTAATCCAGAAGGAGACTTAATTGGAAAACATAGAAAGATGAGAGCTTCTGTTGCTGAAAGACTCTGTTGGGGTGATGGAAATGGAAGCTTAATGCCTGTATTTGAAACTGAAATTGGAAATTTAGGTGGATGTATGTGTTGGGAACATCAAGTACCATTAGACCTTCTTGCTATGAATTCTCAAAATGAACAAGTTCATGTAGCATCTTGGCCTGGATATTTTGATGATGAAATTTCAAGTAGATATTATGCAATTTCTACTCAAACTTTTGTATTAATGACTTCGTCAATTTACTCAGAAGAAATGAAAAATATGATTTGTGAAACGAAAGAGAAGAGAAATTACTTTGACACGTTTAAAAGTGGACATACTTGTATTTATGGACCAGATGGAGAACCAATTAGTGAAATGATTGAAGCAGAAACAGAAGGAATTGCATATGCGGATATAGATGTAGAAAAAACAATTGACTTTAAATATTATATTGATCCAGCTGGACACTACTCTAATCAAAGCCTTAGTATGAATTTTAATCAGAATCCTACTCCAGTTGTTAGAAA
The DNA here is from genome assembly GCF_004006395.2 of Clostridium sp. AWRP. Lineage (NCBI taxonomy): Bacteria > Bacillati > Bacillota > Clostridia > Eubacteriales > Clostridiaceae > Clostridium > Clostridium sp. AWRP. The sequence goes on from NZ_CP029758.2 coordinate 330,032, forward strand.
ATTCGGAGAAATCAAAAATAAAGTTATAACATATGATGAAATTAATTTATCAATAGGTAACGAAGCTGGACAGACAAAAATTCTTTAAAAACAAGAATAACCATTACACTAAAAATGTGAATATTACTTGATGAAGTTTTTATAACTTTTAAAGAAAGAAGCAGCAGGTCAGGTACATGATTATCAGTCTTGGTATCCAGATCGGATTTCCACCGATAAGTATGTACCCATCTGGACGCACATTTAAAATATTATATTTTAAATTTATTTACTTCATCAAGCATTTCTTTAGTCATATTACTAAGTGTTTGTGATGATGCTGCTATTTCTTCTGATGATACTGAAATCTCTTTTGAAGTTGCTGAAACTTCAAGTGAAACTGAGGATACATTTTCTACCCTATTTAAAATAGTATTTTTATCTTTATTTATGTCTTCAGAAGAATTCATAACTGTTTCAATTTTAGGAATTACGTCATTTACTGCTTCTATAATGTTTTTAAATGATATTATCGAACTATCTATAGTTTTAACTTGATTTACTAATTCACTATCCATATTCACAGAGTCTTGAACTATAGTATCAGTATTTTTAGATATCTTACTAATTAATTTACTAATATTTTTTGATGATAATTGAGATTGTTCAGCAAGTTGTCTTATTTCATCTGCAACAACTGCAAATCATTTACCCGATTCTCCTGCCCTAGCTGCTTCAATAGCAGCATTTAATGCTAGTAAATTTGTTTGCTCTGCAATGTCATTTATTATGTTGATAATTTTATTTATTTCATTTATATTATTTCCAAGTCCAACAATTTTACCATTAAAAATCTTAAATGAATTACTAACATTTGATACAGATTGATTTAGTTTATTCATTTCTGTACCACTTTCTTTTGCCATTAAACTAATTCCCCTAGACTTCGAATCTACAACCTGTATTTCATTAACCATTTTAGATAACTTATCACTAAAGCTATTAAGAATATCTGTTATATTTATTAAGTCTTCAGATTGGGAACTTGTTCCTTTTGCAATTTCGTTTATAGCTTCTGAAACATTTTGTGATGAACTAGATATTTCTTCTGCAGTGGAAGATAAGTTTTCTGACTGCATATTAATATTTAAAGAATTTTCTTTTATTCGGTTAATCATTCCTTTTAATGATTCCTGCATCACTTTCATGGAATTTGTCATGGCTCCGACTTCATCTTTCATTTGCAAATATTTAGGTGAAACTTCCTAGCATAAATCTCCTTCTGCTAATGAATTCAAATGTTTCGAAGCAGATTTTATTCCTTTAGAGATGCTATTAGCAATAATATAAACTATGGCAGCTCCAAGCAACATAAATAGTATGGAAAATCCTATAATGGGAATTCTTAGAGTATTTAATTCTGACAATATTTCGCCTTTTGACACGCAAACTCCAACAGACCATTCAGTTCCTTTGACTGGAGCATATCCTACATATTTATCTTCTCCATTATAAACATACTGATCCATTCCTGATTCTCCTGTTCCCATTTTCTTATGAATATTTGCTAAAGCTTGCAGTTTAGCATCTTTTTTTGCATCTTCAATGGGATTATCCATCTTTATGACTTTATTTTTATCAGGATTAGCAATGAGTGCTCCATCTTTTATTATCATAAATGCATAACCTGTTTTTCCAAACTTAGCCTCATTAGTTATGTCGCTTAAACGATTACCATCCCTTGTTTCAAGTAATACTCCTACAATTTCATTATTGTTTTTAATAGGAACTGCATACATAACTACTACATCGCTTTTATTTTTGCTTATCAATGGATCTGATACATTACTTTTACCAGACAAGGCTTTTTGAATATATAATCTTTCTTTAAGATTTGCAGTTGTTCCATCTGTGTTCTGCAAATTCCCGTTTGTATCTACTATGCTCATTCTCATACCGCCTATTCTTTTTACCTTTCCTATAAGAATAGACTTTTTATCATGTTTGTGCTTGGTTCCTTACAACAGTATTAACTGACAGGTTCTAAGGGTTAGGTTTTATCCTTCTCAACTATATTAGTTCCCCTGCAAATTTTACCTAAGTATATAGATATCCAAGTTGATAAATAAATATAGTATTGGAGTAAATAATATGGAAATGCATTTAGTAGAAGTTGAAACTCTACATGGATATACAATAAATGAATTAAATGAAATAATTAACTCATCAACGAGCAAGTATACCAGAGCGCTTTTAAGCACTGTAATAATGAGATATAACGGAATTCATACCAATGATATAATGAACACCCTTTGCAGAACACGTGCAGCTATAACTGCCTATATACACAAGTGGAACGAATATGGAATAGATTCAATTATAGATAATCGCGGCGGTTCTAAAAGCAGTTTTACTGATGAAATGCTTAAGGATTTAAAGAACGTAGTTCTAAGCAAGTCACCTGAAGCTTTTGGTTATACGCGGTCCAGCTGGACAACAGCTTTATTATCCCAATATATTGAAGATAAATATGGTAACTCCTATTCACAAAAGTGGATAAGACAACTACTAATAAGTCTTGGCTTTTCCTTTAAAAGAGGTCAATATAAACTAACCAAAGGAGATGCTGAGCTGCAAGCTATCTTTAAAAAAAATAGCTGATTTACTGCCTATCATTGAGAACACAGATGACTCCGTCCTATATGTTGAAGATGAAACAAGAATAAGACTAGAGTCTGTTAACCGCAGGAGTTGGAGTCCTATAGGGCAATCCCCTATAATTGAAAGTAATAACATACGAGCAGGTTTCAATATCATTGGTGCTACAGAGATATCTAAGAATTATAATACTCTAATCAATATATATCCAGCACAACACTCAATTACTTCTATAGAAATGCTTGAGTTTTTAAAATAACTTGTTGGGCAAAGCAAAGGTAAAAGGATATTTTTAATATGGGACAATTACAGAATTCACAAAGCAAAGAATATCGAAGAATTTGCAGAACTTCATAAAGAAAAACTATTTTTGATTAATCTTCCAACATATTCCCCTATGCTAAATTCACAAGAAAATGTGTGAAAATGGCTTAAGGATATATGCTTTCAGTGCAAAATTCGAGAGTCTATTAGTAAATTCAAAAAGTTTATCGAAAAACTTTTTCTCGATTGTAATTCAGATAAAGAGCACTCTGTTATGAAGTCCCTTGTTAATGCCAAAAGTTACTATAAATAATTTAGCTTTCAACTTGGATATCTATAGCATCAATTTATCTTTAAAGCAATATCTTCTAAAATTAGAGTTTCCCCAAAATTAAAATTCACGTCAAAGCTGTCCCATTAATTTCAATACTTGAGGCATAATTAGTTGTTGAGATGCTTTAATTTTAAAAACAGGTTGGAGAAAACTTTTAATTCCAGTAAGTGTTTTTTCCAATATTGTATAAATACCGCCAGCTAATGCATAATAATCAAAGTCGGGTATACCATAAATACGATTAGAAATATTTTCGATACATTTAATTAATGCACTCTGTGCTTTCCTTTCTGACATCATTGCAATAAATCCTATAATTAAAGTTAGAAATAAATTCATAGTTCTTATGGAATTTAAGCTTCGTACTCTTATATTTTCAAAATCAAACTGCAAAATGTTTATAAAACGTTTTGTTATCATAACCTCTATCAAGTGCTTTAATGCCCTTATTGTCAAAACTTTCCCTAATAAAATTTAGTCCTTTTAAAGCTTCTTCATTCTCGCTTATAAAATTCTTCTCAATATTAGAATACATTTTTGAGTACACAGATACCGGTATACTGTACTTACTTGTAAGTGCAGCAATCTCAAGACAATTTATAAATATGTGGACAATTTTCAAGTTTATTTTTAACTTATCCACAAGTAGTATTTAGTCATTTCTGAAAAAATGGGGAAACTCTATCTTCTAAAATAGGAGGTGTCTACATGCTGGAAGGTTTACTAATATTATAATTTGAAAAAGTTCCCCAGTTTTCTATTTTATTAAACTTGGGAATAGTTGACATAAAGTAAACTATTATTGGAGAATTATCTAATTCAGGATGAGCACCAAAAAATTCTTTATCCCCATATTTAATAGCTTCTAAGGCAAGAGGTAATTCACGTCTAAATATATAATTTCGCATAGTTATAACCTTTTGGCTAAATGCCCCACCTACATATAGATGTATATAAAAAGAGTAGCTCTTACTTTTTTTAATCCATTTACCAAGGACTTCATCTCTCGTATGATTAATTTTATCATAGGCATAGCTTATCCCAATAGTCAAAAAAAGCTCTGCAGTTATATCAGAATGGGTAAGGGTGTAGTGTCTGGGTACAATAGGATCCGTAGTAGTAACTCCTTTTCTAAATTCTACTGAAAGTTTTTTAGGATTTAATATACTCATATAATTCCTTCTTAATATAATGATTCTTATAAAATAGTATATGATAGTTATAAATGTTATGTTAGTAATTTGGATTTTATTAGGTTTTGTTATAATATATAGTATATAAGGAAATGGAAGGAGAGATAATGTATGGCTTTTTTTAAAAATATGCCAGTAAGGGTAAAATTAATTTTATGTTTTCTTATTACATCTATATTAATTTTTATTGTTGGAATTATAGGTATAAATTCATTGAGAATTGCGGATACAAATTCTCAGGAAATGTACAGTAATAGACTTCAGAGTGTGTACATGCTTACAGATATGAAACAAAATTTGACACAGGCTGAGTCTGATATATTACAGTTGGTGTATGTAAATGATAATTCTAAAAAGGATGATCTAGAAAAAGATATTCAACAAAATAAAGCTGAAAGTGATAAATATATCTCTAGTTACGAAAAGTTATCCATGAATGATGAAGAAAAGCAAATATGGCCTACATTTAAAAGTCAACTTAATCAATATAGAACGTTAAGAGAAAACGTTGTAAAATCTGTAGATACGGCAAATAATGATAAGATAGTAAGACAGTATGAAGAATTAATAGGTTATAAAACAGAAATGTTTAGTAACCTTGAAAAACTTATAAGTATAAATAATGGTATTGCTAAGGCATCTAATGTAGATGACCATTTAGTATATATAAATTCAAATAGAGCTATGATAATATTAATGATAATAGGATTACTAATTGCAATAGGCCTTGGATTATTTGTATCAAGAGATATAAGCAAATCACTAATGGAAACATTAGATTTTGCAGAAAATTTATCAAAATTTGATTTAACCCATGAGTATCAAGTTACTAGAAAAGATGAATTTGGTAAAACCAGTGAAGCACTTATAAAAGCCCAGAAGAATATCAAAGAACTTATAAAGGTAATAATAGGTAATTCACAGGATATGAGTGCATCTAGTGAAGAACTTTCTTCTACATCAGAAGAATTGTCATCAAAAGTTCAAGAAATAGACAATGCAGTAACAAATATAACATCTCAAATTGAAGATGCAAGTGCATCATCAGAACAAATATCTGCATCTATACAAGAAGTAGATTCAAGTATCAATGAGTTATCTGGCAAAGCAATAGAGGGAAGCGATAATGCAAACAATGCAAAAGAAAAGTCAACAAAAGGTAAAGAAGACGGAAAAGAGATTATGGAACAGGTACAAAATTTGTATGAGAAAAAGAGAAACAATATGCTGCAGGCAATTGAAGATGGAAAGGTTGTTAAGAATATAAGTGTTATGGCAGATACTATTTCAGGTATTGCAGAGCAGACAAATTTGCTTGCATTAAATGCATCTATAGAGGCAGCTAGGGCAGGAGAACAGGGAAAAGGCTTTGAGGTAGTTGCACAGGAGGTAGGAAAACTTGCAGAGGAATCTCAAAATGCTGTAGCAAGTATACAGGACACTATTTTAAAAGTTCAGGATGCGTCTAAAAAGTTATCTGAAAATGGTAGTGATTTGTTAAAGTTTATAAATGAAGAGATATACGGAAAAATTGAACAGCTTAGAGGTATAATAGATTACTATAGTGAGGATTCAGATTTTGTAAGTAAGATGTCAGAAGAAATAGCATCTATGTCGGAAGAGCTTACTGCTACAGTTGCCCAAGTAAGCGATGCAATTCAAAATGTGGCATCAACTTCACAGAAATCGAGTGAAAATGCGCAAAATATAAAAATTGGTGTTAGTGAAACAACCAAGGCAATAAATCAGGTAGCTTTGACTGCACAGAGTCAGGCTGAATTTTCACAAAAACTCAGCGAAATGGTACAAAAATTTAAGATTTAGAAGAAGTTCATATCTAAAGTTTTTTTACGATAAATATGATATAATAGTGTTGTTTAGAAATTTTGCCATAAAGGTTCATCAATATTAATGTAAATTAGGAGATAAGTGAGTTGAAAAGAAATAAGATATTTATTAGTGGTTATGCAAAACTTCCAGGTGGAATAACTGCAACTGAAGTTTATACTGAGATTGCAATGACAGCTGTTTTAGATAGGGTTACGGGAGAAATATATGAAATAGAATGTACACTTGTAACTAATACAGCAAGAGGATATATAAAAAAATTGTTGGCTGGTAGAAACATAAATGATATAGATGATATGGTAAAAGACATTGATGATAATTATTTTGGAATTGCTAAAAAAGCTATAATAGCATCGTTGACAAACTGTTATGAAAGATATATACTTGTTACCGAAAGCGGTAATGAAGACAAATAAATATGGATTTAATGAAATTGCCCTTTTGTTATGGTGTAAAGTTATCCCTTTGCATAAAAGTGACAGGAACACGGCATTAATATATGTTAAAGTATATTAATGCCGTTTTTTGATGTTATTTTTTAATCAAAAGTATATAAGTTGAATAAAAGGAGGCATAAGTAAAATTTAAAAAGGTTTCAATTAACATATTCAAATAATGTTTTAGGAAAGGATGTTTCTAATTGTGGGTTACGTATATATTATTTTAGCTGCTGTAATTTTTAGTACGATGGAGATAGTAGGCAAGTTAGCAGTGGGTTTAAACCCACTGCAATTAAATTTTCTTAGGTTTTTAATAGGAGGATTAATTTTATTACCGCCAACTATTAAAGCTGTAAAAAATAGAAAAATGAAATTTAGAAAAGATGATTTATATTATTTTCTAGGTACAGGATTTTTATGTGTTGTACTTAGTATGTCTCTGTTTCAATTGGCAATTACATTTACAAAGGCATCTACGGTTGCCATAATTTTTAGTACAAACCCTGTATTTACGGTAATGTTTGCATATTTATTCTTAAAAGAAGATTTAAATAGAGGTACTATTATATCAATTATACTTAGTCTAGTTGGTATAGTGTGCATACTAAATCCTTTTGGTACAGTTAGTGATGTAAAAGGAATAGTATTATCTATTTTAGCAGCAGTTACTTTTTCACTTTATGGTATAGTTGGAAAGTTGAGATCTGAAAAGTATGGAAGTATTACTTTAAACTGTGTTAGTTTTTTAGTTGGAGATATTATTATGCTTGTGATTATATTATTATCAAATCTTCCAGTAGTTAGCAGCATGATAAACCCTAAGGGTGGTTTAAGTTTTATGTCTCATATACCAATTATTTATGGAATAAGTGCTGTTAATATAATTCCAGTAATATTTTTAGGAATTGTAGTAACAGGATTGGGATATATGTTTTATTTTATGGCTATGGATGAGACTTCAGCAACCACAGCATCTATAGCTTTTTTTATTAAACCAGCACTTGCACCTATTTTTGCATTAATTGCTTTAAGTGAAAAAATACCTATGAATACTGTCATAGGTATATGCTTCATACTAATTGGATCCTATTTTTCCTTTACAGCTAAGGGTAGAGCTAAAGTTGGACAAGTAGAAGGTTAAATAAAAATTGCATAGTGTTAATTTGACTTTACAGTATAAAAATTTTGTTGAATAAGGCATGTATTTGTGTTAATATTATTGATAATGTAATGGAAACTATGATATATATGCCGTAATTTGGGTATCAGACATATATGGAGTTAATGATACAACCGACCTTACATCTATAATCTATAGGTGTGAGGTTTTATTTTTACAATTTAATAATTTCCATCTTAATAAATAATAGTTTTAATTAAACAATATAATAGTAATTTAAATTATTTATTAAGATGAAGTTTAGTAATATATTTAAGCTTTATGCTATTTAGGACAAGCCATTCAATATTTTACAAGGGGGAAATAATATATGAGATGGTTTAATGATTTGAAAATTAAGCAAAAACAGGTTATAGGTTTTTTTACAGTAATTTTATTTGTTGTAATAGTAGGAATAATAGGCACATTAAATATGTATATAATAAATAAAGGTTCTAGTAGTATGTATAGTGTTAACTTGCAAAATGTTAAAAATCTTGATAAGGTTGATGCTGATATAATGCATCATCGTCTAGAATTAGTGAATCTTGTAGAAAGCAGGGATAAGAATAAAGTTGAAGATACTGTGAAGACCATAACCACTTATCAAAATGAAGATAATAGTCTGCTTAATAAATATAAAAATTCTAATTTGACTTTACAGGAAAAGAATTTACTATCTAAATTGGAAAATCAGATAGCTGACTGGAGGAGCATATGTGATAAGATTGTAGAGCTTATGCGTCAGGGAAAATATGATGAAGCAGCAAATTTAAATAAAGAAGCTATTACGTATAGAAGGAAATTGACCGCTACTATTGAGCAGTTAAGTGAAAGTGCAGTAAAGGAAGCTAGTAATAAGAATACTGAAAATACAGCTACGTATAATAAGTCATTGTATATGATAATGATAATTGTTCTAATTGGAATAGTTACAGCTTTCTTTTTAGGAAATAAGATTGCTTCATCAATTTCAAGAGAAGCAAATAATATTTTGAAATTTACAGATGCTATAAGTCAGGGGGATTTAAGTAAATCCCTTCAGATATTAAGTAAAGATGAGATGGGAACTATAGCTGGAGAATTGGGTAAGGCCAATAAAAATATTAGAAATTTGATAACTGAGATAACTCAAAGTACTGAAAATATAAGTGCTTCTAGTGAGGAGTTATCTGCTACTACGGAGGAAATATCTTCTATGATGACATCCGTAAATGAGTCTACCTCACAAATAGCAGGTGGATCTGAAGATTTAAGTAGGATTACAGAAGAAATAAGTGCCTCTTGTGAAAAAATTGAACAAAATACGCATAAGCTTACCAAAAAGGCAAGTGAAGCTACAAAATCTTCAACAGAAATAAAAAAACGTGCTGTGAACATAAAGGAAAAAGCAGCTAAGAATATAGAAGAAGGTACTGATATATATAATAAAAGAAGAGATGATATTATAAAGGCTATTGAAAATGGCAAAGTGGTTTCAGAAGTTAAAATTATGGCAGCTTCTATTGGGGATATAGCAGAGCAGACAAATCTTCTAGCGTTAAATGCAGCTATTGAAGCTGCAAGTGCAGGTGAGCATGGCAAGGGATTTGCAGTAGTTGCAGATGAAGTTAGAAAACTGGCAGAAGAATCCTCAGAAGCAGTTGAAAATATAAATAGAATGGTACTTGCGGTGGAAGATGCTTTTAATAATTTGTCTGACAGCGGCAAAGAAATTTTGAATTATATGTCAAATAGTGTTAAACCAAATTATCAAATTCTAATGGACACAGGACTGCAGTATGAAAAGGATGCAGAATTTATGAATCAGATGTCAGAGGAAATTGCTGTAGCTTCAAAACAGATGAGTGAGATAGTATCTGAGGTAAATGCTAGTATTCAAAGTGCAGCAGCTACTGCTCAGGAGTCTGCTGCTGGATCTGAGGAAATTTCCAGCAGCGTAAATGAGGTTACTAAGGCTGTTTCAGATATATCTGCTTCTTCTCAAAGTCAGGCAGAGCTCGCAGAAAAACTTACAGATATAGTAAGTAAATTTGAAATATAAAATAATAACAAAATTTAGTTGAAAGGTGGAACCGCATGAAGGTATCTATTTCTAATATTGCTTGGGATTATAATGATGATATTTATATGTATGAAATTATTAAGAAATATGGACTTCAGGGAATTGAGGTTGCACCTGGAAGACTAATAAAGTCTAATCCATATGATAAGATAAATTTGGCTTGGAATAAAATGAACCAAGTATATGATAAATTTGGTTTTGAAGTTTCAAGTATGCAGTCACTTCTCTTTGGATTTAAAATTAATATGTTTGAAACAAAGGATGCCTTAAATGATGCGGTAAATTTGCTCACAAAGGCAATAGATTTTGCAGCGGCTTTAAGATGTAAAAATATTGTATTTGGTTCACCTAAAAATAGAGTTATAAAATCAGAAGATGATTATAATGAAGCCTTGAAGGTATTTAAAAAACTTGGAGATTATGCTTTTTCAAAAAATACTATTTTTAGTATTGAGCCAAACCCTAAAATATATGATACAAACTTTATTAATACCACAGAAGAAGCTATAAAATTTATAAAGAAAGTTAATAGTAGTGGATTTAAGTTAAATTTAGACTTAGGTACTATTTTAGCAAATGATGAAGATATGGGGTTAGTTTCAAATAATGTAAAGTTAATTAATCATGTGCATATTAGTGAACCCTTTCTTAAGCCAATTTTGCCAAGAAAAGAGCATAGAGAACTTTATAATATTTTGAAATGCAGTGGTTATGAAAAATATGTTTCCATTGAAATGAAAAATTGTAATAATATAAATACAGTTAATAAGACTATATCATACATACTTTCTGTATTTAAATAAATTTCATTAGCAAAAGGAGAAAAATTTATGAAGAAAATTAGTATTGTTGCTCCTATGTATAATGAGGCAGAAACGGCAAGAGCATATATAGCTAAAATGGTTCAAGTTATGGAATCACTTAAAGATTTTCAGTATGAAATAATTGCAGTAGATGATGGTTCTAGAGACAATACATTAGATATATTAAAAGAAGAAAGAATGACATATAAAAAAATTGGAATTGTGAAGTTTTCCAGAAATTATGGATTAGAAGGAGCAGTTAATGCTGGGTTAAATGCTGCATCTGGAGATGCTGTAATAATTATGGACTCGGATTTACAAGATCCTCCAGAGCTTGTAATACAATTGGTAAAGATGTGGCAGCATGGTTATGAGGTTGTAAATGCAAGAAGGAAAGAGAGACCCTATGATTCCTTTTTTAAAAGATTTACGGCATCTGTTTATTATAAATTTGTAAAAAAAATGTCTGGAAACATAGATTTTGAGGAAAATGTAGCAAATTATAGATTGCTGTCGCGAAAAGTTGTAGAAACAATAAAATCGCTTCCTGAAGTAAATACTGTTTTTAGAGTCATTGTTCCAAATATTGGATACAAAACTGCTACAATTGAATATTTAAGGGATAGACGGTATGCTGGAGTAACCAAATATTCTTATGCAAAGCTTGTAAAATATGCTGTGGATGGTATCACATCTGCGGGAATAAAACCACTAAGATATATTATTTTAATAGGAATTATAGAATTATTTATTTGTTTAATAGGAATAATTGCTTTTGGTGCAATGCTTTTTTTAAAAATTTCAAATTGGTGGGTTGTATTGCTTTGTACAATAGTTATTTTCTTTAGTGCACTTCAGTTCATTGCAATTGGAATAATTGGTGAATATATTGGACAAATTTTTATTGAAGTAAAGCATAGACCTTCATATATAATTGATGAATTTATGAATCCACTTGATTAATAATTTGAAAGGATTGTGAAAATCTTGAAATATTATAGAATAGGTAAGTCTGGATTAAAAACTACAGCATTGACTTATGGTACTGCACTTACAATTGGTACTGAGCATAATGATATTGAATATGCTCAAATGATGATAGACAAAGCATGGGATATTGGAATCAGATCTTTTGATACTTCTAACAATTATGGAAATGGTAATGCGGAAATTCTTCTTGGAAAAGCTCTGAAGAAATATCCACGACATTTGTATATAGTATCGACAAAAGGAAGCTGGCCTATGGGGAATTCGCCTTATGAAAGAGGACTTTCAAGAAAACATGTTATGGAAGCATTTGATTCATCCATGAAGAGGTTAAATCTAGGTTATATAGATGTTTACTATGCACATAGATATGATGAGGAAGTTCCCATGGAAGAAGTAGTGAGAACTTTTAATGACTTGATTCGAAGCGGAAGAATTCGATATTGGGCAACTTCAGAGTGGCCTAAAGAAGCACTTGAAAAATGTGTGAACGTATGCAAGGAGTTATTTCTTGAAGCACCTATTGTAGAACAACCTATTTATTCTTTTGCTATAAGGAAAATTGAATATAATGGTGTTAAGGAATTTTGTAATAAAAATGGCATTGGAATAATGTGCTTTTCCCCATTAGCCCAGGGGCTTCTTACAGGTAAGTATAGATATGGAAAAGTTCCCAAAGACTCTAGGGTTGCAAAGTCATCACTGATTAAATATAATAAGACATTAAATATATACAATCAGAATAAGAATAGAATAGATTCGTTTATTGATATAGCTAATAAATATGAAGTTGATCCGGCATTACTTGCTTTAAGATGGGTAATTGATAGAGGAGTGTTGCCCGTTATTGGCGCATCAAAACCAGAACAGTTAGAATGGAATGCAAGATCACTTGACATAGAAATAAGTGAGAATTTACTGAAGGAACTAAATGCTATTGAATAGTCAGTTATTTTATTTATTGATTTGAATGGAGATGGCATGAATGGAAGGTAAAGTGGATAAAATTATAATTGGTGCAGGCATATACGGATTATATGCAGCGTATTTCAGTGCTAAAAAAGGACAGAAAATTATTGTTCTTGAATATGATAATGAAGCGTTATCTAGGGGATCATATGTAAATCAAGCAAGAGTTCATAATGGATATCATTATCCCAGAAGTTATTCCACTGCAATAAAATCTTCAAAGTATTTTAATAAGTTTAACGATGAATTTAAATTTGCTATTAATGATAAATTTCAAAAAATTTATGGCATATCTGAAAAGTATTCATGGACATCTGCCCGTCAATTCCAAAAGTTTTGTGATAATACAAGAATAAAGTGTGAAGAAATTAATCCGTATAAATATTTCAAAAAAGGTAGTGTAAGTGGTGCATTTATAACCCAAGAATATACATTTGATGCCAAAAAAATTAGAGATTATTATGTTGATAAATTGCATGAATATCAAAAAGTAAATATTATTTATAACTCAAAGATAAAAACTATTCAAAAACAAAATAGTAATTATAAGATAACACTGGAAAATGGAAGTAGTTTTGTTTCCAATTATATATTGAATGCAACTTATGCCAGCGTTAACCAGATAATAAAAAAGATGGAACTGGAAACTTTTAAGATAAAATATGAAATGTGTGAAGTAATTATGTGCAAAACATCGGATCAAATAAGGAACATTGGTATAACTGTAATGGATGGACCTTTTTTTTCTATAATGCCTTTTGGATTTTCTGGATTACATTCACTAACATCTGTTACCTTTACACCTCATAGAACATCTTATGATGAATTACCTACTTTTGAGTGTCAGAAAAATGTAGATTGTTCCCCTGATCAGTTAGAAAATTGTAATAAATGTCTTTATAAGCCTCCTACATCATGGAAATATATGAAAACTCTTTTAAAAAAATATTTAAAATCTGAAATTGATATTACATATGATACTTCATTATTTGCAATTAAGCCTATATTGATGGCATCCGAAATAGATGATTCCAGGCCAACGGTTATAAAATGGTTTTCTAAAGATCCTATTTTTATATCTGTACTTTCTGGTAAATTTAATACTATATATGATTTGGATGAGGTGTTATAGATGATTAAAGAAAAAAATTTTATTTCAATGGTTGCCTATATGCATAATGAAGAAAATGACATTATAAAATTTCTTATGACTATTGATGGAATTATGAAAGATAAGTTTGATACTTATGAATTTGTGCTGGTAAATGATGCTTGTAAAGATAATACCATAAAAAAAATATTAGAAATTGAAGACAAGATACATGGTAGTATTGAAATAATTAACATGGCATGGAAGCATGGAATGGAGTTGTCAATGCTGGCAGGTGTAGATTTGGCTATTGGTGATTATATATATGAATTTGATTCTTTAATTATAGATTATGATGTTGAAATTGTATGGAATATGTATAAAAAATGTATTGAAGGTTTTGATGTGGTATCAGCTTCACCAAAAGGTAAGAGCAGTTACAGTTCCAGACTATTTTATAAATATTTAAATAGAGTATCATATAGAAAAATGCAATTGACTACTGAAACTTTTAGATTGATATCAAGAAGATGCTTAAATAGAGTTCTTAACAGCAAAGAGAGATTTAGATATCGAAAAGCTTTATATAACTATTCAGGATTTGATACTGCAATGATATATTATAGGAGCATTGATAAGGTTACTCGAAAGAACCATATGAATGTAGGAGAGAGAGTTGGCTTTGCTATTGACATTTTAATAAATTTTTCAAATATAGGTACGAGAATAATTGGAATGATTTCTCTTATATTTTTTATTATTTCGCTGCTGGCAGGAATATATACTTTAAAAAGTTATCTTACTGTAAAGTCTATACAACCTGGATGGACAACAATAATGCTTTTCTTGTCAATAAGTTTTACAGGCATGTTTTTTATACTTGCATTGTTGTCAAAATATATGACCATATTGCTGCGAGAAGTAAAGGACAGACCTCAATATGTGTATAAGTCTATTGATAAAATGTCAAAAAATCAATAAATTTAATCATTTGGAAGAAAATACGCTGGTATATTGACTAGTTATTTCTTTGAAAATGACTTATATAACTTTAAGGAGTTATTTTGAAATATGAAAAAGAGATACAATAAAATTAAGACCAAGCAATCTCCAAAAACAGAATTATTAATAGTATTTTCGGTAGTATTCGTAGCAGAAATTATAGGTGGTATTTACTTTAGTTATTTCAAAGGAATATTATTGAATGATGCTTTTAGTAGAACTGCTAATGCGTTCTATGTTCTCTATATAAAACCTATAAGACTTGCATCTATTGGACTCGTTTGGAATCCACTTCCAAGTATAATGCAACTGCCATTTATGGAAATTGCTAAGGTTTGGAGACCAATGGCTTCATCGGGTATTTCTGCAGTCATAATAACATCATTTTTTGCAGCTATGAGTGCTGTATTATTGTTAAAAGCTTTTACAAGATTTTATATACCTAAAAAATATTCAATACTTATAATTTTCTTATATGTGTCAAATCCTTTTATATTTTTTTATGGAATGAATGGAATGAGTGAAAGTATTTTCTTTTTTATAGCTATGTATGCAGTAACGTATATGACTTTCTGGATGAGTGAAGGTAAACCTGAGTATATCATAAAAATTGCATTTGCACTAACAGCTGCATTTTATTGTAGATATGAAGCCATACCGTTTGCTGCTGCAATTGGTCTTGCAGTTTTAATAAATATATTTTTTAATAAAAAAGAAAAACAATTTATTCCCGCAGATAATAGAAAAGAAATGTACTATTATGCAGAAGGGACTGCTATAGTATTGTATGCACCTTTTTTGTATGGAATTTTATTATGGATATTTTTGAACTGGACTATTACAGGTAATCCTCTTTATTTTCTGAACTCTGTTTATTCAAATACTGCACAGAGTCAATATGCAATTACAACTAGTACATCTAGCACAGTGTTTGGGTATGTCAGTCAGAAATCTCTACCATTTTTGCCACTATTCTTTGGTATTGTGCTTATACGCATAGTAACAAAAAAATTGCTTCAAAGTGATTTTTTCATGCTCTTTATATTGGTTTTAACTATGTTAATATTTCATTATGTTATGCTGCTTGGTGGTAATTCATATGGATGGTTGAGATTTTTTTCATATTCTTATCCTATATGTATGGCGTGGCTTCCTTATGAGTTGTACAAAACAAAAAGTAGGTATAAACATATTGCAGCTATTGTAATATCTTTAGCAATGATTATTTCATCTGTTTTAACGGGATTTACGTTATCTAATCCTGTTCTTTCGCCGGAAGAACATGAAGTTGTGGTTGATAAGCAGACTGTGGAAATCGCGGATTATATAAATGATCAGCTTCCAGATAATAAAATATTGATGGATTCTTTTGTAACTTCTGGAATTATACTTAATGTTAAAAATGTAAATAATTTGGTAGTTTGCAGCAGCTTGAATTTTAATGAATGTGTTGACAATCCTGCAAAACATGGAATTGAATACATAGTGGTTCCTGATCCAAATGGTGTAGGAACTCTGGATGCAATTAATAGAAAATATCCCTATTTATATTCGAATGGTGCCGATTGGTGTGTACTGGAGGAAGAATTTGAGGAATATAAAATATTTAAAGTTAAAGACTAAATTATATGAAAGGGGTGAATCTAATGTTAGAAAATATTGATAGAATTGGTACCAGACTTCTAAGAATGGCGTATATAACTGAAGATCAGCTAAATTTTGCAATTAAGTATCAGGAGAAATATGGTGGATTAATTGGAGATATATTGGTTAAAAATGGATTCATAACCCCTGAGGAATTTCAACAATTTATAGATACAAGTAAGTTTTCAAGAATTGGTGAAAGACTGCTTGGTGCAAAACTAATTACAGCAGAGCAGTTGAAAAAAACGATTAAGTATCAAGAGGAATATGGGGGAAGGATTGGAGATATTCTCATACATTTTAACTACATTACACAAAAGAAATTATATGATTTTTTAGCTGTAAGTGAAAATCAAAAACAACCTATTGGTCAAATGCTTCTTCAAAGAGGAGAAATAACTAAAGAACAACTTGATAAAGCTGTAAACCTTCAACAGAAAAGTGGAGGCAAATTAGGTGATGTACTGTTATTTTTAAAATATATAACTCCAGAAAAACTTTACCGTAATCTGGCTACTCAAAATCATATAGGAAGAATAGGAAAGCACATAAACTTAGAGAGTTCTAAAAAACTTCCATATGGAGTAGCGCTTAAATATAATGCCATAATTATTAATAAAAGAGAAGACTCCTATTTAGTTGCAGTAAAGGAAATATTGAATTCTGAAGAAATTAGAGAAATAGAGTCTTATTTAGATAAACCTATTGAGCAAGTTTTAGCAACTATGATTGAAATAGATAATTTTTGGGATGAAGTGTACAGCGGAAAACAGACGGAAAAGAGTGTATTTGAACTTTATGACGAGCAGCCGGAAAACTCTGCTATAGTAACCTTTTCCAGAAATCAACAGATAGTTATGATAATCATATTTTTAACGCTTCTGGTAATGATAATTTGGGATTATAAGGCTGCACTATTTGGAATTAATCTTTTTTTTCAGGCCATTTATGCAGTTATGTCAACTTTAAAACTTTTGATTGTATTAAAGGGTTCGGATAGAAATGCACAACTGCGTTTTACGAAAGAGGAACTAAGTGAAATTGATGAAAAAGATTTGCCAATATATACTATACTTGTACCAGTTTATAAGGAAAAAGAAGTTATTAAATTATTAATACAAAATATACAAAATATGGATTATCCGCAGTATAAATTGGATGTATGCATTCTTTTGGAAAAAGATGATGTGGAAACTATAGAAGTAGTTAAGAATATGGACCTTCCAAACAATTACAGGGCTATGATTGTTCCTACATGTAAACCAAAAACTAAACCTAAAGCATGTAATTATGGCTTAATTAGGGCTAAGGGTGAATATGTTGTTATTTATGATGCTGAAGATAGACCTGAACCGGACCAACTAAAAAAAGTATATTTATCATATAAAAAACTTCCTGAGGAATTTGTGTGTATACAAGCTAAGCTTAATTATTTTAATAGTAACCAAAACATACTAACAAAGTGGTTTACTCAAGAATACAGTATGTGGTTTGAACTACTTTTGGTGGGAATTATGCAAATAAAAACTCCTATTCCACTAGGAGGAACTTCAAATCACTTCAAAATAGATTTTTTAAGGGAAGTAGGTGCATGGGATCCTTTTAATGTAACTGAAGACGCAGATCTTGGTGTTAGGCTTTTTAAGAAAGGTTACAAAACTGCAGTAGTAGATTCACGCACATGGGAGGAAGCAAATTCTCATTTGGGTAATTGGATTAGGCAGAGATCTAGGTGGATAAAGGGTTATATGCAAACATGGCTTGTACATATGAGACATCCAATTCAGTTGTATAAATCTTTGGGGCTTCAGGGATTTATTGGATATCATGCTATGGTACTAGGAACACCTTTATTACCTATTATCAATCCTTTCTTTTGGGCACTGCTTGTATGGTGGTATATTACTAAAGCATTTTGGATAAGAGCTTTATTTCCGGGGGCATTTTATTATTTAGCTGCATTTCAGCTCTTTTTCGGGAATTTTATGTTCACATATATTAATGCAATAGGTATGTACTGGGTAATTAGAGATTGTTCATTACAAGAAAGACAGCCATTTTCATATGGATTAATTAAGTATGCACTATTGACACCTATTTACTGGATTTTGATGAGTGTTGCTTCCTATAAAGCTTTATTCCAATTGGTTAAAAACCCGTTTTATTGGGAAAAAACCAATCATGGTTTAACATCTGTTAAAAATGACACAATTAGAAACAAGAGTATTACTAATAAAATGTAAAACAATATTATACGGGAGAAAATAAAATGGAGAGAAAAAGTTTTTTTATACAAAAAATTTTATGTGTGGTCATTTCAAGTCTATGTATTATATTGTCTTTTATGATTTTTAATGAAAATGTGTTAGCGGAATCAACTGACAATAATTCTTATGATATACAAATATTTAATGATAATCAAAATTTTAATATGCCTAAAAATACAGCATCCTATTATATTGATATCCCAAAGGGAACAGCATTAAATGATGATTGCTATGTATATATTCATTACGCATTTTCAAATACATTAATTAGCCACCTTTCAAATATGGCGTTGAATGTAAATGGTACTTATATTTCTACTCAATGGATATATGATATACAAAAAGATTCACCTAACTGGTGGAAAGTTGATATACCTATAAGTATGTTAAAGGTAGGAGCAGTTAATGAAATTAGAATTGAAAGCAATCATAGATCAATAGAGGGGGATTGTGCGGATATTGATAATCTTAGTAACTGGGTTACTATATATAATGATTCAAAATTACATTTGTCAGTTAATACATTTGATAAGCCTTTGCTTGGAGACTTTTATTCACTATATTTTGAAAATCTTCAAAACAAGCAAAAATTAGCTGCTGATTTTGTACTTCCTAAGACAAAGAATTATAACCTGGTTGCAGCACTTCTAAAAATATCATCTTCTATTGGAAAAATGAATTCGGATAGGGTTGTTATAAACTATAATGTTTTAAATAAGGGTGAACCTTATAAATCCAATCAAAATAAAATATTGATAGGACCTGTTAGTGAATGGAAAGCTTTTAGTAACCTGATTTTACCTTCAGAAAATTTGTATAAAAATCAAGGGTTTTTATCAATTGAGGATCAAAAAAAAGATATGCCATATTATCAAACTCTTATAAGTGGTGAGGATGACCTTGGAGTAAATAAGTCAGTGGATTTTATATCTAATAATACCCTTTTGACTCAAATAAAAGATAAGTCACTAGTTGTAAATTCACAAGCAGCTGATAAATATAATAGCTTTACACAAAATAAAAAGGGAATCTATAAATTTTCTGATTGGGGATATTCTGATATTAATTTACCAGGAGCATTTCATCAGAAAAGTAGTTTCTCTTTTATACAACCAAATGGAATTCAAGGAGGAAAAGGTTCCTACATAAATTTGAAATTTGCTCATTCAAAATTGTTATTATCGGATAGATCTCTTTTGACAATATATATAAATGGCAAGATTATTGACAGTGTGAAATTATCTAATTCTAATGCAGATAGCGGTAATTTAAAAGTAAGCATTCCTGACAGTGCACTAAAACATACGGTTATAAAAGTTGATGTTGAGTGCTATAATTATATAGGCAAAATTGACTGTTCAAAAGATTATTATGATAGTGCATGGACACTCATAAATGCAAACTCTGAAATATGTCTAATTCCTAGTAAGGTAGGAATACAGCCTTCATTGGATAACTTCCCTTTTTTTGATACCTATAGTGAAAATAAACAGCCGCAGGTTGTAATGGGATTGCCTGAAAATTATGATAACAATTATTTGGAAATAGCCGCCACTATTGCTACCCGTGCAGGACAAAATTCTAAAGAATCATTTAACTGGAGTATACTGCAGGGCAATGATAATTTGACAGAAAAACAAAAACAGGATGATATGATTTTTATAGGTTCTTTTAATAATATTAAATTGCCCCAAAAAGTTAAAAAATCTTTACCGGTACTGCCTTTAGAAAATAATAAGTTTAAAATTAAAAAAGGACTTCAAGTACTGCCAGAGACATTAAAAAATAAGATACTGGTACAAGTAATAAGGTCTCCATGGAATTTTTATAAACGCATATATATAGTATCCTATGACACTTCTGACAATGCAAAAATGTTAAAAGCGTTTTTGAATAATACAAACATCTTATGGCAGATGAAAAACCAGGTTTCGGTTATAGACAGTACAAAAGAAATTCATAATATGTCAGTGGATGATTATGAAAATGATAAAGTGCCAATTACAGTTGGAAGTGTACTGCAGATAATTGAAGATAGATCAGGTTTGCCATGGTGGGTATTTTTAATAGCATTAATTGCAATAATAGTAGGTGTTATTACTGTAGTTAGGTTAAGAAAAAAAGAGAATCAATTTCAAGATACGGCTAATAAAATTAGGAAGGAACAGGGATTCGGAGAAGACGAAACTGAACAAAAAGTTGAAGAACAAAAAATATCCAGGGTAGGGCGAAGAAAAATGAAGAAAAAACATAGAAAAATTTTCAAAAGAAGAAAATAAACCTAGAAAATAGATTCATGAAGGTAAAATATTCATGAATCTATTTTTTAATTGATCTTAAATGCACCTTTATAAGTAATATGTAGTATATTTTTTTATCTTATATACAATACTGAAATATATAAGAATAAATTCTTATATATATATTAATGAAACAAATCATGCAATTGTTAATAAAAACATACTATTCATAATAAATTATTAAAATTATAATATTACTATTGATAATTTATCTAAAAATTAGTATTATATATATAAGTTTTATAAAATTTATAATTATTTTTCAAAAGGAGGTATTTTTATGTACGGAGTAAATGGAGCAGATACAGTTTTCGTACTTATAAGCGCAGCACTAGTAATGATAATGACTCCAGCACTGGCCTTATTTTATGCAGGAATGGTTAGAGGAAAAAACACTTTAAACAGCACTCTTCATAGTTTTTCAGCTTTAGCAGTTATATCTATTCAATGGATACTTATAGGATACACATTGTGTTTTGGTACAGACATTGGAGGAATCATAGGTGGTTTTAATTTTGCAGGTTTAAAAGGAGTTGGATTTGCGCCAAATGCAGATTATGCAGCTACTATTCCACAGCAAGTATTTATGTTGTTTCAGCTTATGTTTGCAATAATAACTCCAGCACTTATATCAGGATCTATTGCAGAAAGAATGAAATTTATGCCTTGGGTAGCATTTGTTTTGCTTTGGACAACTTTAGTTTATGATCCTATTGCTCATTGGGTATGGGGAACAGGTGGATGGCTTAAAAATCTCGGAGCTTTGGATTTTGCAGGTGGTAATGTAGTTCATATTAGTTCAGGTATTTCCGGACTTGTAGCAGCACTTATGCTTGGTAAAAGGAAAAATGTAGGAAAACCTAGTAACCTTCCGATGACATGTTTAGGAGCTGCCATACTTTGGTTTGGTTGGTATGGATTTAATGCTGGAAGTGCACTTGCTATAAATGATGTAGCAGTAAATGCTTTTATAACTACAAATACTTCCGCAGCAGCTTCGGCAATAAGTTGGAGCGTTTGTGAACTTCTTTACAGAAAGAAAGTTACTTCTCTTGGAGTTGCCAGTGGAATAGTTGCAGGTCTTGTAGCTATAACTCCAGCTGCAGGTTTTGTAAGTCCTTTAGCTTCAATACTTATTGGATTAATAGGAGGAGCTATTTGTTACACTACTGTTACTTTTGCAAAATCTAAGTTTGGATATGATGATGCACTTGATGCTTTTGGATGTCATGGTGTAGGAGGAATCTGGGGAGGAATTGCTACAGGAATATTTGCATGGAAAGCAATAAATTCTGCCGGTGCGAGTGGACTTATACATGGAAATCCTAAGTTGGTTTTAATTCAACTTACAGCTGTTTTGGCAAGTGTTGTATATTCTGCAATAGTTACATTTATAATAATTAAAGTAATTAAAGCTGTAAGTGGTATAAGAGTAACTGATAAAGATGAACAAATTGGACTTGATGTTGCAGAACACGGTGAAGAAGCTTATGGAGGAATGAATATTTAACAATTGACTATTTTATTGTAAGAAGGGAAACCCTAGTTTAAAATAAGAATTGAATTGGAGAGCTAATTTTAATAAAACATCATAAGCTGTATTATGAAAGTAAATATATGTTTAAAGGAGGTAAAATAATGGAAGGCAAACTTACTAAGGTTGATATTATTACTTCTGGTGGAAGATTTGAAGAGCTTAAAAAAGCATTAGGAGATATAGGTATTTCGGGTATGACTGTTACAAATGTTTTAGGGTGCGGAATGCAAAAGGGCCATAAAGAATATTATCGTGGGTTAACTATGGATATTAATTTACTACCTAAAGTTAAAGTAGAAATAATAGTTTGTGAAGTACCTGTAGAGAAAGTTGTTGAAACTGCTAAAAAAGTTCTCCACACTGGAGAAATGGGTGATGGAAAAATATTTGTATACAATGTAGAAAATGTTATACGAATAAGTACTGGTGACGAAGGCAAAGCTGCTCTTCAATATAACAAAGATAGTGAAAAATAATAACTTAACTTTGACTTAATGTAAAAAAATTACGACATAACTTTTTCAAGATGACAATTGACAGAGGACAGAGGACAATGAAGGTGAGTTTTCCTCCTTACGTCAGAAAATTAATTTATTTTTAAGCGATGTTTTGCTAATGCAAAACATCGCTTAAGCAGGTTCTAAAATCTGTGAGTTTCAAATAATTGATTGCTCAGAAAGTACTTCTTAGAAACAAAATTTGATATAATAACTATAGAACTTGTAAAGGAAAGCTAGATTTATACATATAACTTTAGGAGGATAATATGGACTATACTTTAATTGCCACATCAACTTTTGGACTTGAGTCCGTAGTGGCTAAAGAGCTTAAAAACTTAGGATATGATGACTTAAAATTGGAAAATGGTAAAGTTACTTTTCCTGGAGATGAGATGGATATAGTTACCTGTAACTTGTGGCTTAGAACTGCAGACAGGGTACTTGTAAAAATGTCAGAATTTAAAGCTGAAAGTTTCGAGGAACTTTTTCAAGGAACACTTGCTGTAGATTGGGGAAGCATAATGCCCGAAAATGCGTTTATGCATGTAACTGGAAAATCTATAAAATCCAAACTACATAGCGTGCCGGATTGCCAGTCAATAGTTAAAAAAGCTGTTATTGAATCTATGAAAAAAAAGTATAACAGAGAGAAATTTAGTGAAGATGGAGTAGAATATAAAATAGAAGTAGCGATATTAAAGGATATAGTAACTTTAACTGTGGACACATCCGGTGAAGGACTTCACAAAAGGGGATATAGGAAAAACTCAGGTGGAGCACCTATGAAGGAAACTTTGGCAGCCGCTTTAGTTTTATTGAGTAAATGGGAACCTTCTAGAGTACTTGTAGATCCTATGTGTGGTTCTGGAACTATTGCTATTGAAGCTGCTATGATAGGAAAAAATATAGCACCAGGTTTAAATAGGAGCTTTGTGTCCGAAAAATGGGATATAATTCCTCATGATTTATGGGAGGATTTGAGAAAGCATGCTAGAAATTCTATAAATAATAAAGAGTTTAAAATTTTAGCTTCAGATATAGATGGATGGGTAATTAAAACCGCAAAAGATAATGCAAAAAAAGCAGGAGTGTCAGAGCAAATTGAATTTCAAAAAATCCCTGTGCAAAATTTTAGTTCAAAAAAGAAATATGGTTTTATAATAAGTAATCCACCCTATGGCCAAAGACTTGGAGATGTGAAGGAAGTGGAGAAACTTTATGAGGATATGGGAAGCGTATTTTCAAAGCTTCAAAATTGGTCTTATTTTATAATAACAGCCCATGATGGATTTGAAAAACATTTTGGAAAAAAATCAGATAAGAATAGAAAACTATATAATGGTAAATTAAAATGCTATTATTATCAGTATTTTGGAGAAGAGCCAAAACATAATTAACTACCTAACGTATATAAAATGACTTATATATTTTTATTATGTATAAGTCATTTTTGTTTTATCCCATTTATCAATAAATCGCAGTATTTCTCTGTGATTTCACTTATAGATTTTTCGTGTTTCTTATATGTGGCATATCCTCTATAAAATTCCACTTCTGGTATATTGAGTTCTTCCATAATAAAATCTCTGAGAAGTACCATATTTCTAAATATATAAAATATTATAATGTTTTTATCTAAATCCTTGCGTATTAATTTTTTATCTTGAAATATATCTACTATATCTATGAACTCTTTTCGTTTCATTGGTAAATATGATTTAAATTCTTTGCTTTTACAGGCATGAAAAAGAAAACTAGCATAGTTGTAGTACATAAAATCAAATTCCAATACATGTAGTACAAGTTTTTTTGATAACGTTATAGCATCTAAATGCTCTTCTTCTGGTTTAAAGTTGGTTATATAAGCTAATTGCTTGCTTAAAGTATAGTCAATAAGAAAGATATATAGGTCTGTTTTGTTACTAAAATATCTGTAGAAGCTTCCCTTAGCAACTTTTAAATTAGTTATAATTCTATTTAGAGAAGATGAATCAAAATCGTGATTTGCAAATTCCTTGATAGATATTTTTATAATTTCTTCCTGCCGTTCTTTAGGTAAATTAAAAAAAGTTTTATTAGGCAAGGTTATCACCCCTAATCTTATAGTTGATGCAATTTAAGTAATCGGTTTCTAATTGTGTAATTGCATCAATAATAATTATAACATTTATGACCAAGTTTTCTAGTATTGACAATAAAAGCACATAGGTGGTATAATTTATTGAATTGACCGTATGGTCGCGACTTATCATTCTTATATTAGGAGGTGTATTATGCCAAACAAAGTTCTTAATGTTATAAGAGAAAAGGTACCTAATGCTGTTTCAAGAAAAAAAGTACCTATTATTTGTTTAGTTGTTGTAGTTATTATTGCATTAACAGTGTATTTTACAGCTTTTTCAAAGAGTAAAGAAAAAGAACCTACTGCTAGAAGTT
Source organism: Clostridium sp. AWRP (assembly GCF_004006395.2). Lineage (NCBI taxonomy): Bacteria > Bacillati > Bacillota > Clostridia > Eubacteriales > Clostridiaceae > Clostridium > Clostridium sp. AWRP. The sequence continues at coordinate 355,507 of NZ_CP029758.2, forward strand.
ATCCAGTAAAAACTGCTGAAATTAAAAGTGGAAGTTTTCCTATGACACTCCAATATGAAGGATTAACAGGAGGTAGTGAAGTTAGAAAATTATCTTTTAAGAGTTCAGCTAAAATTTCAAAGATATATGTATCAAAAGGTCAGCATGTAAAAAAAGGTGAAAAATTGGCAGACCTTGATAAAACTGATTTAAATTTTGCAGCACAAGCTTCTAAATCTCAAATGGATACAGCTTCAGCACAGTATAGTAAAGCAGTAAATGGAGCACAGCAGGAAGATATAAATAGAGCTCAAATAGCTGTACAAAATGCACAGGATAACAATAATTATTATAAAGATTTATATAATAAATATATTAAATTGAATCAAGCGGGAGCTATTTCAAATCAACAATTAAATGATACAAAGCTTCAGGTAGACAGCACTCAGAATGCATTAAACAGTGCCCAGCAAAGTCTGCAGCAGCTCCAAAATGGATCTAGACCAGAAGATAAACAAGCAGCCCTGGACCAATTAAATACAGCAAAAGCTGACTATGACTCAAAACAAAGTTTACTCAACGATGCTACTATGACTGCAGATATGGACGGTTATGTTGTTGATGTGTTAGGTAAAGAAGGAGAAATGCAGCAGGCAGGTGGCCCTGTAATATTATTTAGAAGTGAAAATCAAGTTATTACAGTAGGTTTATCACAAGATGATGTAAAGAAAGTAAAAGTTGGGACAAAGGCACAAGTAAATATTGGAGAGGATAAAGCACAAGGAGAAATTATAAATATAGTCCAAATGGCAGATAGTAAATCTGGGACATATAGTGCTGAAATCAAATTGTCTACTGCTATAGATGCTAGTAAATATTATGTAGGTGAAACTTCAACAGTTTATATAGACATGGGTCAAACGAATTCTATATCAATTCCAATTAGTTCAGTTTTAAATGATGGAGAGGATTATGTTTATGTAGTTGAGAACGGACATGCTGTTAAGAAAAACATAACTTTAGGTGATACTGATGAGGATAAAGTTTCAGTAGAGGGTCTAAAAGATGGAGATGAACTTGTAGTTCAAGGAATGAAAAACTTAAAATCAGGATATAAAGTTACAGTTAAATAGAAGGAGAATATAGTATGGGATTAATTAAAGCAGCTATAAAAAATAAAAAAATTGTATTATTTCTAGTGTGCATAATTATAGTTAGTGGCTTTTACTGTTATAGTGGAATCTCAAAACAGGAAACCCCAGATGTTGCATCTCCAGCAGCTATGATTACTACAGTTTATCCAGGTGCTTCACCTAGCGATATAGAAAAGTTGGTTACTAAAAAGGTTGAACAGAAAGCTGAAGAAGTTGATGGATGTGACTATGTACAATCTTATTCAGAAAGCAATGCATCAATAGTTATACTCTATTTAAACAATGATGCTGATGAAGATAAATCATGGAAAGATTTAAGAGATAAGATAAAAGATTTAAAATCTGACCTTCCAAGTGGATGTAATGATAGTGAAATTAATACTAATCTTACAGAGACAGCTGGCAGCATAATAAGCATATCAGGTAATAATTATTCTTATCAACAATTAGGAGATTATGCTGATGATATAAAGAAGGAGCTTCGTGATACTGAAGGTGTTTCTAGAATAGATGTAAAAGGTAAGCAGGATAGACAAGTAAAAGTAGATATAGATTGGAGTAAAATAAATAAATATCAAGTATCTGTAGCAGATGTATGTTCTGTATTAAAGGCACAGAATGTAGACATACCCTCAGGTTCCTTAAATTTGGTTACGGGTAAGATAAAGGTAAATACGCCGGGTATGTTTAGCTCACTGCATGATATAGAAAATACTGTTGTAGGAGTCTCAAGTAGTACGGGCGAAATGGTAAGAATTAAAGATATAGCAAAAGTATATATGGACTATGATGATGATTCAACTTATAAATTTACTGACAATGCTCAAAATGCAGTATTGCTTGCAACCTATTTTCAAAAAAATAAAAATATAATTCCAATAGGAAAGGATATAAAGAAAAAATTAGATACAATAAAAAAGGGAATGCCAAGTGATCTCAAAATAGATGAAGTTACTTTTCAACCTAAGGATGTAAGTGATTCTGTCTCATTTTTTATGAAAAATCTCAGAGATGGAATAATACTTGTAATCATAACTGTTCTTATAGGTATGGGTTTTAGAAATGCAATGGTAGTATCTGCAGTTATACCTATATCAATCTGCATGACTTTTGCTATTATGTATGCTCTTGGAATAAAAGTTGAACAGATGTCAACTACAGCACTTATTATAGCTCTTGGAATACTTGTTGATGATGCTATAGTAATAGGAGATGTCATACAGGTTGGAATAGACGATGGTATGGGAAGGGATGAAGCAGCCTTCAATGGTATAAAGAAGTTGTTTGTTCCAGTATTTACCTCTACATTAATTATAGTAGGAGCTTTTTTACCTCTACTTTCTATATCTGGAGTAGTAGGCAAATTTTTGAAGAGTTTACCACAGGTTGTTATAATATGTGTAATATGTTCTTACTTATGTGCGTTGTTTGTAACTCCAGCTATGTCTTCTTTGTTTTTTAGAAAGAGCAAGGAGAGCAAACGGAGAAATCCAATTCGTATGATGTTTGAGAATCTTTTAAAATATGGCCTTAAGCACAAGAAAACTATTATCGGGTCAGCGTTAGCTGTTTTTGCTGTGGCATTGATTTTAATTAAAACTCTTGGAATGCAGCTTTTCCCTTATGTTGATAAAAATATGATATATGTAGATGTTTCAAATGAAAAAGTTGCAGATATAAAAAGTACTAGTAAATTAGTGAAGCAAATAGAAGGTATATTAAAACAGCAAAAAGAAGTTACAGCTTATACTTCAGCTATAGGTGGTGGTATGCCTAAGTTTTATGTAACAATACCTACAGTTGCACCTGCTGATGATACAGCTCAAATTATGGTAAAAGTAGATTTAAATAAGACAAATAGATTTAAAACCAGGCAGGAGTTAGTAGAATATGTGCAGAATCAAATAGATAACAACATTTCAGGAGGTACAGCTACAGTAAAGCAACTTGAGGAAGCAATGCCTATAGGTGCACCGATACGTTTGCGACTTACTGGAGATGACTTGGATCAAATTCAGAAGGCTTCTGAAAAGATACAGCAGCAGCTAAAAAATATACCTGGAACTATGAATGTAAGAGATGATGCGGCTAAAAAGACTTATGAATATGAAGTAGATATAGATGAAAATAGAGCATCACAGCTTGGATTATTAAAATCGGATGTCCTGCAGCAGATTAATATTGCACTTAAAGGGTATAAGGCTTCTACTTATAGAAAAAATGGTAATGAATATGATATTATGGTCAAAACAAATATTTCATCTGTAGGAGATTTGAAAAACTTATATATTGAATCAAGCGTTACTAAGAATAAAATACCTTTATATGAAGTTGCATCTGTTAAACTTAACTCAGAGATAGATAAGATAACTCATTATAAAGAAGACAGAACTGTAACCATTTATAGTGATGTTAAAAGTGGATATAATTCAGTTAATATAGAAAAGGAATTAAAGCAAAAAATAGATGGAATGAGTATAGATCCAGTAAAAGTTATATATGATGGTGAAAAGGCTCAGATAAGTAAATATTTCACAAGTCTTGGTGTAGCAGGTGTACTCATTTTAGTAATAATATATGTGCTTTTGTTTATTCAATTTAAATCATTTGTACAACCACTTGTAATAATGTGTTCTTTGCCGCTGTCCCTTATAGGAGTTTCAATAGGACTTCATGCTTTTGGAATGAATCTGTCACTTACAGCTTTTATGGGTATAATAAGCTTAATTGGAGTTGTTATAAGAAATGCCATACTTCTTATTGAATATATAAACAATGGTAGAGAAGATGGGCTTTCTGTAGATGATGCTTGTATGTTTGCTGTAAGCCAAAGATTTAGGCCTATAATATTGAGTTCTACGGCAACTGTTACAGCACTTATACCACTGGCCTTTTCAGGAAGTGCATTGTTTGGCCCTATGTCAGTTGCCATGATGTGTGGACTTTTGACAGCTACATTCCTTACTTTTGTGGTAGTACCTGTAGTTTATTCTATGGTAAATACGAAATTAGGAAAAAATATTAAGAGTAAAGAAGTTATTACTGATTAAGAAATGCCATATATGGTTTTAGCTTAAAAATCAACTTATACGTAGAAACATTTGGAGTATAAGTTGATTTTTTGCTTAGAAACCCTATAGAGGTTTATTTTTGAGCTATTTCTACTCTTACAGATTTACCCTTGATAGTTTTGTGTTTAAGTCCATCGAGAACCATGGGGCCTTTTCCAGATAGTATATCCACGTAAGAAAAGTTATCCTGAATTTCTATTATGCCAACGTCCTCAGGATTAATACCATCAATGCTTGATATAGTCCCAGCAATATCCCCTGGCCTTATTTTTTTCTTTTTACCTGCACTTATATATATTTTTGTAATGTCCTTATTTAGTTTAGTGGATTTGTCTTTTTTTATCTTAGGAGCAGCTTTTAATTTTCCCTTGTATATATTTTTGCCTTTTTCCACTTCCTCTTTTGATGGAATTTCACCTTTTTCAATAGTAAGATGGAAGAATTTTTCTATTTCTTCTAGAAATCTATACTCTTTAGGTGTAACAAAAGTTATGGCAGTTCCACTTTTTCCGGCACGACCGGTTCTTCCTATTCTGTGAACATAACTTTCTTTTTCCATAGGAATATCATAGTTTATGATATGGGTTATATTTTCTACATCTATTCCACGGGCTGCAATATCTGTGCATACAAGAAAAATGAATTCTCCTCGTTTAAATCTTTTCATAACATCAATTCTTTCAGATTGAAGCATTCCTCCGTGAAGTCCACTGCAGGAATAACCTTTACCTTTCATTTCAAGTACAAGGTCTTCTACATTCTTCTTTGTTCTGCAAAATATCATACAACTTTCTGGTCTTTGAGTATATACTAGCTTATTTAACAAATCGAATTTTTTATACGCCTCTATCTGATAATATATTTGATTGATTCTATTTATTACAGGATTTTCGGCTTCTATTTCTATATTAACAGGGTTATTCATATATGCAGCACACAATTTAAGTATTTCCTGGGGAATGGTTGCAGAAAAAAGGAGAGTTACTCTATTTTTAGGCAGTTTGTCTAGGAGAGCTTTAACTTGGTCTATAAATCCCATATTTAACATTTCATCTGCTTCATCTATGATCAAATATTGTATTTTCTTCAGTGAAAGAGTACCTTTTTCTATATGATCTAGTGTTCTTCCTGGTGTTCCAACTACTACATGGGTTCTTTGTTTAAGTTCTTTTATCTGAGTTGTTATAGGCTCTTTTCCAAAGATTGCAGTACAATTTATTCTCTTAAATCTTCCTATATCGTAAAAGTCTTCTTTTATTTGTAGTGCAAGTTCTCTTGTAGGAGCAAGCACTAATACCTGAGGATTTTTTTCTTCAAGTTCTATTTTTTCGCAGATTGGTATAGCGAAAGCTGCTGTTTTCCCGCTGCCGGTTTGTGACTTTACTATAATATCTTTATTTTTAAAAATAAGTGGTATTACTTTTTCTTGAACCTGGGATGGATTTTTATATCCTAATTTTTCTATTGATTCTAATATATCTTCGCTTAATGCGAAATCTTTAAATTTTAGCTTATCCATAATCTTTTTACCTCGTATACTTTTATATTAACAACACTTATCATACTATTATGTGCTTATAATGTATAGGGGACTTAGTGAAATTTCAATTTACAATGCATGATGCACAATTAAGGATGATTTTCTTTCGTTAAGACTTCAGAAAATCTACCGAAATTGTGAACTGTGAACTGTGAATTGCGAATTATGGTATAATATTTACACGATACAAGTTGCAAAAAGGAAGGTCGAAAAATGGAGAGAAAAAAATTTTTAGATGTTGCTACTACAGAGAATAGCGAAAAATGGAAACAAAGCATTTCTAGAGAAAACAAATTGTATAAAAGAAACCATGAGCTCCGAAGTGAATTTTCAAGAGACTATAACAGAATATTGCATTCTACTTCATACAGGAGATTAAAACATAAAACTCAAGTATTTTTTGCAACAGATAATGACCATATATGTACAAGAATCGAACATGTAAACCATGTTTCTGCTGTGAGCTATACTATAGCCAACTATTTGGGTTTAAATACACAGCTTACTACAGCAATTGCCATTGGACATGATTTAGGACATACCCCTTTCGGACATGAAGGTGAAAAAATATTAGGAGATTTTTCTAAAGCACAATTAGGCAATGAATTCTGGCACGAAAAAAATAGCCTAAGGTTTGTAGATAAAATAGAAACTTTGCCAAACCCTGCGGGAAAACAAAGCAATCTTGATTTAACCTATGCTGTAAGAGATGGAATTGTATGTCATTGTGGAGAGGTAAGAGCAGAGCCAATTTTCCCAAGAAATCAGGTTGTAGATTTAAACGATATACAAAAAACATTACAAATATCTTCTTATACCTGGGAAGGTTGTGTTGTCAAAATAGCAGATAAAATATCCTACCTGGGGAGAGACATAGAAGATGCTTTTAAACTTGGAATATTAAAGAGAAGTCAATTAAAAGAACTATATAATATAACAAAAGATACTGTTGGTATACACAGTATAAGAGAAATAAACAATACGGTGCTCATGCACAATTTTATTGTAGATCTATGTCAAAATAGCAGTCCAGGTAATGGTATTGTATTGTCAAGCAAATATTTGATTTTTATTGATCTTGTAAAGAAATTTAATTATGAAAATATTTATAATCATGAAAGGCTTAATAATTTTAAAAATTATGTAAAATTAGTTTTAGATACGATATTAAATACTTTAATGGGTTATTATGATGGTGAAAAAACTTTAGATAAAATTAAAGACTTTAAAAGGATATATCCTTCGCTATATGAGGGATTTTCTGGATGGTTAAAAAAATATTGTATTCAATTTAAAGGAAGATGGAGAGATAATGAAAAAATTTATGATTTAAAGAATTATTGTGATTATATCCAGGCTATCATAGATTATACGTCTGGTATGACGGACAACTTTGCCATAAGAGTTTTTAATGAAATGTTGAGATTTTAATTGACAATATAAAGTTATGTGAGTAAAATATAATAAATTGATATATTGTCAAGAGGGAGTAGTTTGAAAGATAATGTCAACATATTGGTTCTAAAAACCTGGCATTATCCACAATTATGTGTAACGAGACTTTTGGTGTATTTAGTTTAATACACCAGGAGTCTTTTTTTATTTTTTACTTTAAGAGGAGGCGTTTAAAATGATTTTATCTGGTATTACTATGCTTTTGTCAGCTCTTTTAATTTATTTTAGCTGCGAATTTTTTGTTAATAGTATTGAATGGGTTGGCAAGGCTTTTAATATATCCAAAAATGCAGTAGGAACTGTACTTGCAGCCTTTGGTACTGCTTTACCTGAAAGCATTGTCACCTTAATTGCAGTAGTATTTGGAGCAAACTCAAGCCAAAAGGACATCGGAGTTGGTTCAGCTTTGGGAGGACCTCTTGTGCTGAGTACCATTGCTTATGCAGTGGTTGGAATAAGCATAATTATGTTTAGTAGTAAAAGAAAAATAGGAAAGCACATTAAAATCAATGCAAGAAAGTTGGGAAGAGACCAAATTTGGTTTATGTGTATTTTTGTGTTTAAAGTGGCATTGGGATTTGTAGCTTTTTCCATAAAGCACTGGTTGGGATTCTTATTCCTGGCTGTTTATATACTCTATTCTTATGGGGAATTAAAGGCAGATGCGGAAGAAACTGAAGAAAAACTTGAACCTTTAAAGATTAGTCCTAAAAATACGCATCCTACAAAAATTATGATTTTAGGTCAAACCATAGTATCTTTAATATTTATTTTTGCGGGTTCTCAAATATTCGTACACAATTTAGGCTCACTAAGCAGCCTTCTTGGGGTACCACCGCATATAATAGCATTGATACTCAGTCCTGTGGCAACAGAACTTCCAGAGACACTAAATGCAGTTATATGGGTAAGACAGGGAAAGGAAAATTTAGCACTTGCAAATATCAGTGGATCTATGATGATTCAAGCTACTGTGCCAAGTGCACTTGGAATTATTTTTACACCGTGGATGTTTGATAAAAGCCTGGCTCTTTCAGCTTTTATAACTTTTATAGCAATTTTACTTTTATGGCTAACTTTAAGGAAAAGCCATTTATCAGCTTGGAGATTATCGCTTAATGCTCTACTATATGTTGTTTTTATAGTTGGAATATTATTTATCAAAGGTGGCATATAGATTATTTTGTTTTTTAAAATTGGAAAATTAAACATTAAGTTAAAAAAATTAATTGTGGTAATGAAAAAGTTTATTTTAAAAGTTATTCAGGATAATTTATTGACATATAGTATATTTAAACTATAATGAAAATGTACTACAATTGGATAAATGGTAGCATTTTAATGGAATAAATTTACATATAAATGTTTACATTTTGCCTTGGTTTACCTATATAAGATATTCATAAGGAAATTGTTTTCGTCTCATTTTTTGCATTATGGAGGAATAGAAAATGGACATGATTGATCGTCAAATTGTAAAGTGCCTGCAGAAAAATGGTAGGATTTCAATAAAAAAATTGTCGGAAATAGTTTGTCTAACTCCTCCTGCGGTTGCAGAACGCATAAGAAAGCTTGAAGAAGCAGATGTTATTATGGGATATAGGGCTGTTATTAATCCACAGAAGATGGGAATGAATATAGAAGCTCTTATAAATATTACATTAAAAGCAGGTAAACGAAAAGAATTTATTGATTTTGTAAGAAAAAGTAAGTGTATAGTGAAGTGTTATCATGTTACAGGAGGTTTTTCTATGACTGTTAAAGTAATAGTGAAAGAGACATCCGAGTTAGAAACATTAGTAGGTAAAATTCAGCAGTATGGTAATACACAAACTCTTATTATTCTTTCTACTATTATTGAACATAAAGGAATTGTATAGATAATATTTTTAAAGTCTGGAAGAAAACCAGACTTTAAATTTTTGTGTTTATTATGCTTGTACAAGCTTTTTAGTATGTTCTTCTACCATTTCAGGAGTGATGTCAGTTCTTCTTGCAACTCCACTTTCTATGGCAGCTTTTGCTACGTAATATGCTACCTTTGGTGCTATCCTTGAGTCAAAAGCATCTGGTATAACATAATCTTCATTGAGTTCTTTTTCAGTTATTATATCTGCTATAGCACATGCAGCGGCTATTTTCATTTCTTCATTTATTTTTGATGCCCGTACATCAAGTGCTCCTCTAAATATTCCAGGAAATGCAAGAACATTATTTATTTGATTTGGGAAATCTGATCTTCCCGTACCAATTACTCTGGCACCTGCAGCTTTTGCTTCATCAGGATAGATTTCAGGCTTAGGATTGGCCATAGCGAAAATGAGGGGATCTTTAGCCATTGTTTTTATCATTTCAGGAGTAATTACTCCAGGAGCAGATACACCTATGAATACATCAGCTTCTTTTAGTACATCTTTAAGTGCACCTTTTATCATACTAGAATTTGTAACTTCTGCTAAGTCTTTTTTTGCAGCACTTAAATTTTCTCTATCTTTTGATATAGCACCTTTTCTATCACATACAATAATGTTTTTAACGCCTCTACTTACAAGTAGTTTTGCGATAGCTGTACCTGCGGCTCCTGCACCATTTATTATTACTTTTAAGTCTTCAAATTTTTTGTTTACTATTTTAAGCGCATTTATCATAGCAGCTAAAGTTACTACCGCTGTCCCGTGCTGGTCGTCATGAAAAACTGGTATATTGCAGACTTTTTTTAATTTATCTTCTATTTCAAAGCACTCAGGTGCTTTTATATCTTCTAGGTTTATTCCTCCAAATGTGGATTCTATTAATTTTACTGTTTCTACAATCTTGTCAGGATCTTTGCTATCAACACAAATAGGAAAAGCATCTACTCCTGCAAAAGTTTTAAATAGAATAGATTTACCTTCCATTACAGGTAAGCCAGCTGCAGCACCTATATTTCCAAGTCCCAAGACTGCACTGCCGTTAGTTACTACTGCTACATAATTTCCCTTAGAAGTATAATCGTATAAGGCATTATAGTCCTTGTTGATTTCAAGACATGGTTCAGCAACACCTGGAGTATATGCCAAACCTAGATCCTCTTTTGTTTTAACAGATACTTTACTCTTAAGTGCTATTTTACCTTCATGTTCTTTATGAAACTTTAATGCTTCTTCTTTTAAATTGTTCATATGTAAACCTCCTTATAATTAATTAGCTATAGAGTTTTTGATGGAAACCATATTTTAATTAATAGTTAATAATGAAGAATTAATAGTTAATTCTTCATTATTAATTCTTAACTGGCGAAGCTTTGCTTCGTAATTTTTTTATATATAAATCTAAGCTTAAATCAGAAATCCTATATTAGGCAAATTCATATTTTTTTAATTCCTTAGGTTCAGTCATACTTATAGGGTCTAGTATACGATCTAATTCAGATTTTTTTAAAATACCATTTTGAAGTATGATCTCTTTTACTGATTTTCCTGTTTTTATAGCATTTTTGGCAATTGAGGCAGCCTTTTCATATCCAACATAAGGTGTAATGGCAGTAACTATACCAACACTATTATCCACTAACTTCTTACATCTATTTGTATTTGCTGTTATACCTGAAATACAATTTTCTGTAAAAGTTTTTACGGCGTTAGTAAGGGTTTCTATGGATTCAAATAAATTGAAGAATATAACTGGCTCAAAGGCATTTAATTCCAGCTGACCAGCTTCAGCAGCCATTGTTATTGTAACATCATTTCCTATAATATTAAAGGCGACTTGAGTCATTACTTCTGGAATTACAGGGTTAACTTTTCCAGGCATTATGGAAGATCCATTTTGTTTTGGTGGAAGATTTATTTCCTCTAAACCTGTTCTTGGACCTGATGACATAAGCCTTAAATCATTTGCCATTTTGGATAAGTTAACGGCACAGGTTTTTATAGCGCCAGATACTGATACAAAACCATCTAAGTTTTGTGTGGCATCTATCAAATCATCAGCTTGTTCTAATTGTACACCAATAATATCACTGAGTATAGGTACTACTGTATTCATATATCTGTTATCTGCATTTATTCCAGTACCTATTGCAGTACCACCTAAATTTAATACTTCTAATTCTTTTTTTGCGGCCTCAAGTCTTGAAATATCTCGTTTTATAACGGAACTATAAGCTTTAAATTCTTGTCCTAATCTAATGGGAACTGCATCTTGAAGCTGAGTTCTTCCCATTTTTATAATATTATTGAATTCTTTTGCTTTTATTTCTAATGTCATATCTAATTTTTTTAGTTTTTCTATAGCTTTTAAAAGAAGTTTTAAAGCAGTTATCTTTCCTGCGGTTGGGAAGACATCATTTGTAGATTGTCCCATATTAACGTGATCATTAGGATGTACAATTGAGTAGTCTCCCTTTCTACCACCTAAAATTTCAATAGCTTCATTTGCAATTACTTCATTTGCATTCATGTTTGCAGAGGTACCAGCTCCACCTTGAATAGGGTCTAGTATGAATTGATCCTGCAAATTACCTCCCAGTATTTTATCACTAGCTTCAATTATTGCTTTTTCAATGTTTTCATTTAAAAGTCCTGCTTTGTAATTAGCTATAGCTGCTGCCTTTTTTATTTGAACAAGGCTTTTTACAAGCTCTGTATTTAATTTATATCCTGTTATATGAAAATTCTCAGATGCTCTCAATGTTTGAACCCCATAATAAGCCTCTGCAGGTACTTCCTTTGAACCGATGGAATCACTTTCAATTCTAAAATCCATAAATATTCCCCACCTTTATTTTTAAATTTATAAATTGTAAATGCTTTTTCTTTTAATTTAATAATAACCTCTTAATTTAAAACAGTAAACAGAATTAATAAAACTCCGTAATAATGAAAATAAATCACTATATTTAGTTTATAAAAATTAGAAAAATATAGGGTTGACTTAAAAAATTAAGGTGCTTAAATAGTCTAATAACTTTAATTACTTAATTATTATAAAACTTTAATAAACTATCTAAGATGTGAAAACGTTTCTACAATTATACTTGTAGAAAACAAAATTTAAGGAGTGATTGATTTGCAAAATATAGTTAATTCTAAAAATGATGAAAACGTTTTTTCAAAACTATTAAAATCAAAATTAGGTGTTTTTTCTATACCATTATACCTTGTAATTGCAATTATAGTTTATTTAGCATGTGTATATAATAAATTACCTAATGATATGATAGGTGGTTTTGCAGTATTAATGACAATGGGAATATTTCTTGGAGCTATAGGGGCAAAGCTCCCTGTACTGAAAAACATAGGAGGTCCAGCAATTTTTACAATATTTATTCCTTCTGCAATGGTTTATTATAAATTGATAAATCCATCAGCAATTAAAGCAATGACTACTCTTATGAAAAGTTCAAATTTTTTGTACCTGTATATATCATGCCTAATTACAGGAAGTATCCTTGGAATGAATAGAAAAGTAATGATAAAAGGATTTGTAAGAATGTTTGTTCCGCTCATAGTAGGAACAATAGGTTCTATATTATTTGGATTACTTATTGCAGTTATATTCGGATTTAAAGCACAAAAAGCATTTTTTTATGTAATTTGCCCAATATTATCAGGAGGACTTGGAGAAGGGGTTCTTCCTCTTTCAATGGGATATGCAGATGTCCTTCATGAGTCTCAGAGTGCATTTATTGCACAACTTGTACCAGCAGCTATGATAGGAAATGTAGTTGCAATAATAATATCCGGCATATTGAAACATTTGGCTGAAAAGAAACCACATCTTACAGGTAACGGACTTTTAGTAAAAACAGGTGATGATAAAGAAATATTAGAAGCTATGAATACTGAAAAAACTGTAGATTTTAATTTAATGGGTGGAGGATTGTTAGTTGCTTGTATTTTCTTTGTATTTGGAGCATTAGCAAGCAAATTCATTGGTATTCCAGGACCTGTAATCATGATTTTTATGGCGGCAATTGTTAAATACTTAAAGCTTCTTCCAAAAGAAATTGAAACAGGAGCTTATCATATGTATAGTTTTACAAGTAAAAGCCTTACGTGGCCGCTGCTTGTTGGAGTTGGAGTAGTTTATACACCGTGGAAAGATGTAATAGCTGTAGTTTCACCTATATATATTCTAATTTGTGCAGCAGCAGTTATAGCAATGGTTACTTCAGGATTCTTCATAGGTAAATTATTAAACATGTATCCTATTGAATCAGCTTTAGTAACTGCTTGTCATAGTGGATTGGGAGGAACTGGTGATGTAGCTATACTTTCCTCTGCAAACAGAATAGAACTAATGCCTTTTTCACAAATATCTACTAGACTTGGTGGAGCAACAATGGTAGTTATAGCTACTATGCTTTTGAAAATGTTATCTTAGAAATTTTAAATGAAATAGGGAGGCATATATATGAAGATCAATAAAATAGCTAAAGCAGGTACACTTGAATCTAATGACATTTTAATAATGGTTGTACCAAATGAATCATGTGGAATAAAAATTGAAATTGATAGTGTTGTAATGAAGCAGTTTGGTAAACAAATAGAAAGTGTCATTATAGATCAAATTAAAAAAATGAATATTGAGGATATAGAAATTAAAGCTCAGGATAAAGGGGCGTTAGATTATACTATAAGAGCTAGAGTTCAGACAGCTATAGAAAGGGCATTATAACAATTGAAAAGAGGTAATATAAATGAAGGAATTAAGGAGAACAATGCTTTTTATGCCCGGTAACAATCCGGGAATGCTCCAGAATGCACCAATACTTGGAGCTGATTCTGTAATACTTGATTTAGAAGATGCAGTTAGTCTTACTGAAAAAGATAGTGCCAGAGCACTAGTAAAAAATGCAATTAGTTCATTGGACTATTCTAAAGTGGAATTGGTAGTTAGAATAAATCCACTGGATACAGAATATGGTCCAAAGGATATAAAAGCTATTGCAAGTGTAAAACCAGATGTACTTATGATACCTAAAGCCACAGAAAAACAACTTGAAGACATAGATAATATGCTTTGTGAAATAGAAAAACATAGTAATTTTGAAAAAGGAAATATAAAGTTATTTCCAATAATTGAAACTGCATATGCCCTGGAAAATGTATATGGAATAATAAATTCTTCCAAAAGGGTTTCAGGAGTTCTTTTGGGAGCAGAAGATTTAACTTCAGATTTTGGTATAAAAAGAACTAAAGAAGGAGAAGAAATTTTTTATGCTAGGAATAGAGTCTCTACTGCTTGTAGGGCAGCAAGAGTTGACGCAATTGACACACCGTTCACAGATACAAATGATTATGAGGGACTAAAGAAAGATACAAGTAAAGCGAAGAGTCTAGGCTTTACAGGTAAGGCGTCTATTAATCCAAGACAAATAGATACTATACATGATGTTTTTTCTCCAACAGAAGCAGAAGTAAAGCATGCTCTTAGAGTATTAAAGGCAAGAGATGAAGCAAAAGAAAAAGGACTTGGGGTATTTTCACTGGATGGTAAGATGGTAGATGCTCCAGTTATTAATAGGGCAGTTACTACGTCAAAATTAGCTAAGGTTTTAGGATTGATATAATAAAAAGCTCTGTTTATATTAAAATTTAGAGATAATTATGTTGAGAAATGAGGGATAACATGAAGAATATACTGGGAAGAGAAATTCCAGATTATATTGAAGGTTACGGAAAAGTAAAGCCTTTCAAGGGTGCGTCTGCAAGTTATGGTATAAAGACAAAATCAAAAGTAAAGCTTACTTCAATAAAACCTGGAGATAAAAAATTACTTTCAAGCATAAATGAAGCTTTAGATAAAGTAAAAATAAAAGATGGAATGACTATTTCTTTTCATCATCACTTAAGAAATGGTGATTTTATTTTAAACAATATAGTATATGAAATAGCTAAAAGAGGTATAAAAGATATAAAGATAGCCGCAAGTTCAATATTTCCTATTCATGAGCCATTGGTTGAACATATGAAAAATGGGGTTGTAACGGGAATAGTGACAAATTATATATCAGGCCCTGTAGCAGAGGCAGTATCAAGGGGATATTTAAAAACACCTGTTGTTATGATGACACATGGTGGGAGGCCAAGGTCAATAGAAAGTGGAGAGCTTCACATAGATATAGCTTTTATAGCAGCACCTACAGCAGATAGTTATGGTAATATAAATGGTGTTTATGGTAATGCGGCTTGTGGATCACTTGGATATGCTGTACCTGATGCGCAGTATGCAGATAAAGTTGTAGCAATTACAGATAATTTGGTTCCTTATCCTGCTTGTCCTATAGAAATAAGCCAGGAATACGTTGATTATGTAGTAAAAGTGGACTCAATAGGTAATCCGGAGGGAATAGTATCAGGAACAACAAAAATTACTAAGGATCCAGTGGGTCTTAAAATTGCACAAATGGCTGCTAGAGTTATGGATGTATCTGGTTATATAAAAAATAACATGTCATTTCAAACTGGTGCAGGTGGTACATCGCTGGCAGTAGCAGCGGAGTTGGAAAAAATAATGAAGGAGAGAGGTATAGTTGGAAGTTTTGCGGCAGGTGGTATAACTGGTTATATTGTAGATATGTTAAATGAAGGATTATTTAGAAATTTATTTGATGTACAGTGCTTTGATTTAAAAGCTGTAGAATCATATAGGGACAATCCTAAGCATCAGGGAATGGGAGGATCTATGTATGGCAGTCCATCAAATAAGGGAGCTGTAGTCAACAATCTAGATGTCATGATTCTTGGTGCAACTGAAATAGATACTGATTTTAATGTAAATGTAACTACAGGTTCTAACGGAATAATAATGGGAGGATCTGGAGGACACAGTGATACGGCAGCCGGTGCAAAGCTTGCAATTGTTGTTACAAATCTTGTAAAGGGCAGACTCCCTATAATAAAAGATAAGGTGACTACAATAACTACACCAGGAGAAAGTATAGATGTAGTTATTACAGAAAGAGGAGTGGCTATAAATCCAAGAAGAAAGGATCTAGTTGAAAAACTTGAAAAAAGCAATCTCCCTATAATTACAATAGAAGAACTTAAAGATAAAGCTGAGAAGATGACTGGTAAACCAGAAGCAGTAAAATTTTCTGATGATATAGTTGCAGTAGTTGAATATAGAGATGGAACAGTTATTGATGTGGTTAAAAAAGTGTTAGGATAGT
Organism: Clostridium sp. AWRP; assembly: GCF_004006395.2. Classification (NCBI taxonomy): domain Bacteria; kingdom Bacillati; phylum Bacillota; class Clostridia; order Eubacteriales; family Clostridiaceae; genus Clostridium; species Clostridium sp. AWRP. The sequence continues at coordinate 371,863 of NZ_CP029758.2, forward strand.
TTTAGCATGGAGTTATACAAAATAAGTAAAGTTCTAACCATCAGATGGGGTTTCGATCCTATCTGATGTTTTTTTTATGATTAATACAAAATAACTCGATATTTTTGTTATTTTGTATTAATTTATATAGGGAGGGATTATAATGAAGATAAAGAAAGATCATTTTAAATTGCATACGAGAATTGCATTATTAGTATGTGGAGTTGTAGCACTTGTATTAATAGTAACAAATGTTTTTATTAGTAAAAAAATAACGGATATGACTAGAGAACATCTTGAGGAAAAAGCTTTTGATATTGCACATATTGTTTCTCAATCACCTACAATAATTGACGGACTTAATAATCCACAGCATGAGAGTAAGATTCAATACTTGGCTAATAAGATGAAAGACTCAACAAGTGTTCAATTTATTGTTGTTACGGATATGAAAGGAATTAGGAAATCCCATCCTGATAAAATAGAGTTAGGTAAAAAAGCTATAGGTGGAGATTTCGGAAAGGCATTCCAAGGAAATGAATACGTTTCCGAAGCTCAAGGAACTTTGGGAAAATCTCTTAGAATTTTTGTTCCTATTAGAGACGATAATAGCCATCAAATTGGGGTGGTTGTTGTTGGAATTATGATGGATAAAGTACAGCAATCAGTTATACAAAGTAGACATACAATATATTTTGGTATAGTTTTTGGGTTCTTGACAGGTGTAGTCGGAGCTGTTTTACTTGCTAATAATATAAAGAAAACTATGTTTGGAATGGAACCATCTGATATAGCTAAAATGTTGAGGGAAAGGAGTGCCATGCTTAAGTCTGTAAGAGAGGGAATACTTGCTGTAGACAAGCATGGAATAATAACACTTGTCAATGATGAGGCTGCGAGAATATTTGATAAAGCTGATATACGTAAGGTTGTGGGTAAAAAAGTTGATGATTGTGTTGATAATACTAGACTTATTCAAGTACTAAAATCGGGTCAATCAGAACTTGATAGGGAACAAGAACTTAAAGGCATAACTTTGATTACAAATCGTATCCCTATTTTTGTGAATAATAAAATTGATGGTGCTATTGCTACCTTTCGTGATAAGACAGAGGTGAAGATACTGGCAGAACAACTTACAGGTGTAAAGTCATATGCTAATTCACTTAGGGCACAAACCCATGAATTTATGAATAAACTCCATGTAATACTAGGTATGCTGAGCATGAAATCTTATGACGAATTATCCGAATATATACAAACTATTGCTAATAAATATCAAAAAGAAATTGGCTTTGTTATAAGGCATTTTAAAGATCCTGTACTATCAGGATTTATACTTGGAAAAATGAGTTATGCAAGAGAAAAAAATGTTAGCTTAGTATTGTCAGAAGATTCATATGTTCTAGAGCCTTCTAATAAAGAAATTACTCATGAATTGATAACAGTTGTAGGTAATTTGATAGATAATGCAATAGATGCAGTTTCTATAAGTGAAGATAAGATAATTTATGTAAGCTTGGTTCCGGATGATGATCGTTTGCATATTACTGTTTCAGATACTGGAAATGGGTTTGATGATAAAAATAAGAATGAAATATTTAAAAAAGGTTTTTCAACAAAAGAAGGTAGTAGAGGCTTTGGACTTTACTTAGTTAGAAGAAGTATAGAAAAGTTAGCTGGGAGAATAGATGTATACTCTAAAATAAATGAAGGTACTACTTTTGATATTGAAATAAACTATGAAAGAAAGGGTGATTTAATTTGATAAAAGTCCTAATTGTCGAAGATGATCCCATGGTGTGTGAATTAAATAAAAGATACTTAAGCCAGGTAAATGGATTTAAATTAGTAGATACTGCTCCTTCCTTTGAAGATGCAGTTAAAGTACTGAAAAAAAATCAAATTGATTTAATATTACTTGATATTTTCATGCCAGGAAAAAATGGACTTGATTTGTTTAAATATATTAGAAAATTAAATGGGGAAGTTGATGTTATAATTGTTTCAGCAGCTTGCGATATAAATGTGATAAAAAAGTCACTTCACTTAGGTGTGGTTGATTACTTAATTAAACCATTTGAATTTGAAAGATTTAATTCTGCACTTTCAAGTTATAGGGATGCTCAAAATTTTATAAAGGGGAATAATGTTATAAATCAAAAAGACTTAGACAATTATATCCTTAATAAAGATCAACAAACGATAAGTAATCTTCCCAAAGGATTAGATAAAAATACACTACAAAATGTTTGGACAAGCATTTTAAAGGTAGGTATAGATGATTTTTCAACAGTAGAATTGGCTGAAATGATGGGAATGTCAAGAGTTTCTATGAGAAAATACTTGGAGTTTTTGCATAGAATAGGAGTATTAACTATGAATATAGAATATGGTTTGGTTGGAAGGCCTGAGTATAAATATAAATGTATTAATTTTAGTGGAAATTTTTTGAGACACTATTAACTAAAAGTATTTTTCTAGCACGAAAATTATTGATAATATTTATGCCAGATTTTAAATATTTGCATTGAATGTTTTTTGAAATTTAACAAATACTATCCTTAAGATTATATAGGCTTGAGGTGGTATATTAATGAAAAGTGATCATAAAGGACTTTCAGCAGTCCAGCTTACAATGATGGCTTTAGGAACTGTAATTGGTGGTTCATTTTTCCTAGGTTCTGCTGTGGCTATTCATGCGTCAGGTCCTTCTATTATTATTGCTTACATACTAGGAGGAATTTTAGTATATTTTATTCTTTCTGCACTTTCTGAAATGACTGTATCTGACCCAGTTCCAGGATCTTTTGCTACCTATGCAGGTAAAGCCTTTGGACGTGGAACTGAATTTATGGTGGGATGGGTTTATTGGACAGGAATGGTTCTAGCTATGTCCAGTGAGGCAGCAGCAGTATCAATTTTAATTCGCAGGTGGTTTCCTAAACTATCAATATCTTTAGTTGGAAGCATTGTTATTATTTGTATTACACTGCTCAACCTGTTGGGTGCAAGTAAATTGAGCAAGCTAGAGAGTGTTCTTGCTTCTTTTAAGATAGCTGCCGTACTATGTTTTGTTATTATTGGTATACTTTTAATTACAGGGTTAATGGGGGGAGTTTCACAAGTCAAATTAGGTCAATTAGGAAGAGAACCTTTTTTTGCTGGGGGAATAAAAAGCATTGCAGGAAGTATGCTTATAATTATGTTTGCATATGCTGGTTTTGAGATAATTGGTTTAGCTGCGTCAGAGACTAAAGATCCTGAAAAAGTAATTCCAAAAGCTATTAGATATACTGTGTTAAGCCTTGTTGGACTTTATATAGTTTCTGCAGCTGTAATTATATTTTTAATTCCTACAGCTGCCATTAATGAAAGTGTAAGCCCTATGGTAGCAGCCCTTAACAATTGGGGAATGGGTTGGGCAGGTAATGTTATGAACATAATAATGATTACTGCTATACTTTCTACAATGTTAGCAGCTATGTTTGGACTTGGAAGGATGATTCGGTCTCTTGCAGATAGAGGGCATGCACCTGCATTATTGAGGGATAAAAAGGATATACCTTATAGAGGAATGATGTTTTCGGGTTTTTCTATGCTTTTAGGGCTTATAATTGGACTCCTATTTCCAAAAGTTTACTTATTCTTAGTAAGCTCGGGAGGTTTTGCATTACTCTTTACTTATGCAATTATTGTAGCTTCCCATATTCGTTTTCGCAAAAAAAACTTACAGGAATTAGAGAAAAAATCATATCCTTATGGTTCACTGATTACTTTAATAAGTCTTGTTGTTATTATTGCAAGTATGCCTTCTATTTCAGGGCAAACCTCAGGACTTATAGCTGGAATTATAATTATAGTCGTATACTTATTTATATATTTAGGTGTAGAAGTTTATAAAAGAACCAGAGAAGCTATAAGTGTGGATAATAAGTTAAGTGTAAAAAAACAAATAGTTGATTTACTTACAGAGTTTTCTGAGGAAATTACTGATCATAGGAAAAATAAAAAAGAAAAATAATTATATGTGAGTAATTTCAAATAAAAGTTTTATTCTATTTTTTATAATCTTGATTCCATAAATATTTTTAAATTAAAAATAAGACATAATAAATATTTTGTTTAATTTATTATAACATAATATAGCGTTAAATCCAGTTTTTATTAGAATAAGTACATAAAAGTGCCACAAATGATAACATTTATTTACTTATGATGTAATTTTATGTAAATTTGTGTATAAAATTTGTTACTAATAATAAAAAAATTCATTTAATTACACAATAATATGACAAAATATTTATTATGTACTAATAATGTAAATTATATTTTATAGTACCACAGTTTAATATAGAGTAGAAAGGAATAGTGAGGATATGATCAAAGTAAATCAAATAGACAGTGTGAAAGAATTTGCTAAAGTTCAAGCAAATTTAGTATCTGGTGGAGTTGTATACGGAATTATAGAAGGCGATACTATGAAATGGGTACAGTCTTCAGACTCATTTAGTTTGGATGTATTTCACGTTGATAAAAAATTTGATAATAATAGTACAACTCTTACTGCAATTCGTGAAAAAAGAGTACTGTCTCAGAAAGTTCCTCGTTCTGTTTATGGAATGAGACTTTTAATAACTTCAATTCCTATTGTAGATGAACAGGGTCAAGCTGTCGGTGCTTTTTCTATGGCTTTTCCTAAATTACATCCTGTAGCAAAAGCTTTCGAAAATTTTGCACCGATGTTAGCTGAAATGTTTTCAGAAGGTGTTTTTTTGTGTTTAACTGATCTTCAAAAGTTTGTATGTGTACAATCTTCAAAACAATTTGATATTAATTCTATAAAAATTGGAGATAAATTTGGATCAGATTTTATCAGTAAAGAAGTGATAAGTACAGGAAAAGCCAAAGTTGAAAAAATAGATGCTTCAAAGTATGGAACTCCTGTTATGATGTTAGGTTATCCACTAATTGATGAATATTCAAATGAAGTTGTTGGTAGTTTTGTTATAGCTATGCCAAAGGAGACTGAAGCAGAGTTACGTAATATGTCGGGAAATCTTACAGAAAGTATTACAGGGATATCTTCTGCTATTGAAGAATTGGCAGCATCAGCATCACAAATACATACCAATGAGCAGGAACTTAATAATGATATAAGTCAGATAACAGAATTATCAGAAGAAATAAAAAAGATATCTTCTTTTATAGAAGATATTGCAAATGAAACAAAGATGTTGGGACTAAATGCTGCTATTGAAGCGGCTAGAGCAGGACAAGCTGGTAGTGGTTTTGGTGTAGTGGCAAATCAAATAAGAAAACTTTCTGAACAAGCTAAGAGTACAGTGCCTAAGATTAAGAAATTAACAGATAATATTGAAGAAAAGGTAGATGGATCTAGCAAGAAAAGTAAGGGATCTCTAGCTTCAAGTCAGGAACAGGCTGCTGCGACTGAAGAAATTACAGCAAGTATAGAAGAGATAACTACCATGTCAGAAAAATTAAGTGAAATTGCACTTAAGCTTTAATCATATATAAAGATCTTAAACGAAAAATCAACTTATACTCTGGATACTTTTTATAACCTTCAGTTCCTTAAATATTTTACTAAGACTTATATACAAAATATTTAAAAGAGCTTCATTGTTGTAAAAGTATGCCTACGTATAAGTTGATTTTTAAGTTAGAGATTTATCAGGTAATTATCCTCGTATGGTTGGTTATCATAAGTAAAATTTGAACTTACAAATAGAGATATGCCGATAAAATTGAAAGCAAATTTAAAAAATTTTTAAATTTAATGAAGTGTTTTTTGTTTTTGAATCGTTATAGTAAGTGTAAGGATAAACAGAGTTCTAAGTTTCAGGTGAAGTTTTTTCTCTATCTGAAACTTAGAAATTGTTATCCAGGGGCGCAGCAGCCATCGGATGAAAAAGGCGGTGATGATTATTCAAAGAGATGAATTTGCAAATTATATAAAACAATATGAACGTTTAATCATTACTATATGTTTATCTTTTACAAAAAATTATTTTGATGCAGAGGATTTGGCACAACAAACTTTTCTGGCTGCTTATAAAAATTATGAGAAGTTTCAAGGAGAAAATTTTAAAGCCTGGCTCACTAAAATTGCTGTAAACAAGTGTAAAGACTATATGAAAAGTCCTGCACGAAAAATAAATAGTTTAACTGATGAAGAATATGAATGTCTAGAAGATGAGAAAAGCTGTATTGAAGATACTGTGATAGAAAATGATACTTCACAGAAAATACATGACTTGTGTAATAAATTAAAGGAGCCTTACAGGACTGTAGCCATAAATTATTTTTGTAAAGATATTAAACTTTCCCATATGGCTGAATCTACGGGGCAAAAGCTAAAAACTCTGCAGACACATTTGTATAGATCAAAAAAATTATTAAAAGTTTTATGGAGGGAGGAGTTTATGTGAGTGAAGTACTGTTTGATGAAAATGGACATTTAACTGAAAAAGCCATAAAATGCCTTAAGGATGGTTCCTTAAAAAGTGAGGAGACCATTATGATTTTAGATCATGTTTCTGAATGTGAAAAGTGTAGCGTCTACCTTGCTGATGGTTTTGATGATACTGAACTTGTAAAAGCTCCTTCTGGATTTTGTGATGAGGTAGAGAATAAAATAAAAAAGAGAAAAAGTAATGAATTCATTTTTTACTCAGTCAGGGTTTCAATTGCAGCTTGTATGGCACTCATGATTGTTTTTTCAAACACATTAAATTTTATAATAAATGCAAAAAAAGTAGCGGATATTGCAGCGCCAAATTTAAGTATCGTAAACTCAATAAATACAAATATAAGCAATTTTTCTCAGAAGATAATTAATATGGAGGGTTTTAATAATGAGAATGAAAAAAGGTAAGATTTCAACATTTATTTTTTCACTTTTGCCTGGTGCAGGACATATGTATATGGGATTTATGAAAATGGGAATATCTTTTATGTCAGCTTTCTTTTTTGTCATATTTATATCTGGCTGGCTTAACATAGGTCCTCTTTTGTTTGTTTTGCCTCTTATTTGGTTTTATTCCTTTTTTGATTGTATAAACAAACGGTATTCTTCGGATGAAGAATTTTTAAATTTAGAAGATAATTATTTGTTTTCACTTGATAAACTATTGAAAGTTGATCAAAAAGTATTTACAAAACAGAGATTATTTGTAGGTATAATATGTTTATTCCTTGGGTTGTATTTAATATGGGAGAATGTAATGAATACTTTATGGGGACATATTCCAAATGAGATATATGAGATGCTGTCTGATGTAACGAGAACTGCACCTAGAATAATCATAGGCATTGCAATAATTGCTGCAGGTATAAAACTGATCAAAGGTAAAAAGAGGGAGATGGATGAAGATGTTTAAAGGTCGTAGAGTTGGCACTCTTACGGCAGGTATAGTGCTCGTTATGTTTGGAACAATGTTTTTGCTAAATAGAATGCTTCCCAATATGAATTATTATCTAATAGTGTCATTATGGCCTATTATTCTAGTACTTTTAGGTATTGAAATTATTGCAGGATATATAATAAATAATGAAGAAAAGATGAAATATGATGCAGGTGCCATTATTTTAGTAATATTATTATCTCTTTTTTCAATGGGTATGGCAGGTGCCCAATTTATAATTCTTCATTTTCCCCAATGTAAAATTATTTTCTAAATGGGGAAGATCCTATTAAATTAATTCTAAATAGTAATTGACAGAAACAGGTTTGATGTTTAACATTAAACCTGAAATTTTTGCGTATATTTTAGTAGGAGTGTTGAAAATGTTAATGACTGATGTTAAAAGGTATAAAGCTGAAACTTGGGACATAATGCAATTTATGTTTGAAAAGTTCAATGATCATCAACTTCATTGCGTAATTGAATTGGATAGCCATATTGATGAAAATTGTTTAAAAAAAGCAGTGTGTATGTCAACCTGGGAATTTCCGTTAATAACCTGTAAGTTTGTAGAAAAGAAATCCTCACCTTATTGGCAAAGTTGTAAATTTGCAGCAGATGATATTGTAAAAATAATTGAAACTGAAAAAATTTATGAAGAGATAGAAAAATGTATTGTACTAAAAACAGATACATTTAAAGGACCACAACTTAGAATAAATATTATAAGAAGTAGTACACATGATTGTCTTTGCATAATAATTAATCATATGCTCTGTGATGCTGCAGGCTTTAAGGATTATCTTTATATGCTAAGCTATATATATTCCAATCTAAAAGATAACCCTGGCTATACCCCTAATTTTCAGATGAGTTCTAGAAGTGTAAAGCAGGTGCTGGATAATTTTGATGATTTGGATAAGGTTAAAATATTTTTTTCTTCATCACAGGTGTCTAAATACAATGGTGGTGTCTATTTTCCTTTGGAAGGAGACAATAATAGTCCTTTTGTTGTTATTCATAAGATTACTAATGACAGAGTTAAATTTATAAAAAAATATGCTAAGGAAAGTAAGACAACTATAAATGATATTGTTATCGCATCATATATAAGGGCTCTTTACAAGGAATTACATTGCAGCCATATAGCTCTTCCTTGCCCTGTGGATCTTAGAAGATATATTCCAGAAAAGAAGGCACAGGGAATATGTAACTTAACATCAAATATGGTATGTGATATAGGAAAAGATATAGGTAGAAATTATAAAGAAACTCTTTTGAAGGTAAAAAAGTCCATGGAACATGAAAAGAAAAGTTTTTCATGTCTTAATGGTCCAATGATGCTTGAAATTATATTTTCTCTATTGCCTTATAAATTTGCAAAATCACTTATATCAAAGTCATTCCACAATCCTCCTATAGCTATGACTAACATTGGAATTATAGATAAAGAGAAGCTTTCGTTTTATGGAGCTGGAATTAAAGATGCTTATATGAATGGCTCTATTAAATATAAGCCTTATTTTCAAGTCGCACTTACTACTTTTGATGATGAATTTACCTTTAGTGTAAACTTTTGTGGTACACAAAAAGATAGACAGAAGATCAAGAGTTTTTTGCAAACCCTTGATGATGAACTCCCCAAACTGATATAATCTAATGTATATAGAATTTGGGGGAATATAAAATGAAATATAAATATATATTATTTGATTTGGATGGAACAATTACAGAGTCTAAGGAAGGAATAACTAAATCAGTACAGTATGCATTGAAGAAATTTGGTATTATAGTGGAAAGCCTTGATTTGCTTGAAAAATTTATAGGGCCACCATTAAAGTATTCATTTAGTGAATATTATGGCTTTGATGAAAATAAATCTCTTGAGGCAGTGCAGTATTACAGAGAATATTTTGAGAAAAAAGGAATAATGGAAAACAAAGTGTATGACCATATTGAAGATTTACTAAAACAATTGAAAGAGATGAAATTAAAATTAATTATAGCGACATCAAAGCCTACTAAATTTTCAAATATAATATTAAATAACTTTAATCTAACCCCATATTTTGATGCCATTGTTGGCAGCAATATGAATGGGACAAGATGTACAAAAGGCGAGGTAATAAAGCATGTAGTAGAAAAGTATAAGATTAATCCTAATGAAGCTGTAATGGTAGGAGACAGAAAATATGATATGATAGGGGCAAGACAAAACAATATGGATTCTATAGGAGTAACCTATGGATATGGGTCTCTAGAAGAATTAAAAGAAAAAGAGCCAACTTATATAGTAGATAATGTAATGGATATATTGAATAAAATTACACAGTAATATTTAAAATAGCATCACCTGTTTGTCCTTGAGACTTGGGCTCTCTTTAAATTACATGTAACTAGACTTCTACCTCTAGGACAACAGGCTTTTCTTTAGGTACTATTGACTTATGACATCTGGATTTTTCATTAGATCCTTCACTCTATTTCATCTTGGAGCTGCTTTATCTTCTTTAGATCCAGGATATCCAGAATCTCTTTTATCTTCTTTATCTCTATTTCATCTAATCCAGGGCAGCACGGCTCTCCTTTTGGACCTCTAGGACCAGGACAGCCTCGGTCTCCTTTTGGACCTCTAGGGCCAGGACAGCCAGGTTCTCCATCATGTCCTCTAGGACCAGGGCAACCAGGGTCCCCTTTTGGACCTCTATCTCCAGGGCAGCCGGGATCACCTTTATCACCTTTAGGACCAGGACAGCCAGGATTTCCTTTGTCGCCTTTAGGTCCTGGGCAGCCGGGATCACCTTTATCACCTTTAGGACCAGGACAGCCAGGATTTCCTTTGTCGCCTTTAGGTCCTGGGCAGCCGGGATCACCTTTATCACCTTTAGGACCAGAACAACCAGGATCGCCCTTATCACCTTTAGCTCCAGGATCGCCAGGATCACCTTTATCACCTTTAGATCCAGGACGACCGGGATCGCCCTTATCGCCTTTAGCTCCAGGATCGCCAGGATCGCCCTTGTCACCTTTAGCTCCAGGACGGCCAGGATCGCCTTTATCACCTTTAGGACCAGTGCAACCGGGATCACCTCTATCACCTTTAGGACCAGGACAACCAGGATCGCCTTTTGGACCTTTCTTACCGCAAATTGTTATACACTTATGGTAACAATCATCTTTTGATTCATCATGGCATTTAGAACCATTCATATTGTATTTGCTTGTCTCATCGAATTCCATTTCTTGAGTCTCAGTATTTTCGCTTTCATTTTTATCAACAAATTCACGGCTACTTTTTGAGTGACCCGATCTTCTATGCTTTGCCATATATTTATTTCCTCCTTTTTATAATAATTTAGATAACATATCTAAAGCCATGTCAAATTAAAAAACAATATAAATAAGGATTACTTAACTTAAGGAGTTAATCCTTAATACATAATATGTTGATTTACTAATATTGCAACTATAATCAAGGCTTAAAATTAGCATTAATTAATGTATATATGCCAGTACTTAAAAAAATACTGGCATAATTAAAATTTTTTTATATTACATGATTAAATTTAAGAACATGGTTGTCTGCAGGTTAGGTTAAGTGTAATATCTATATCAGATTTTACAGGTAGGTGTCCTGCACCAAGGAATACCTGAGAATTTGGATCTGACAGGAATATGCTGTTTACAGTATTTTCGATAGTTGCAGTACCGAACAGTGAACTTGATATAACTGTAAAACGTACTGTTCTATTTATTGATCCTCCTGCAGGTATTTGGAGATTATTAGCGCTAAGTGTAATATTTGTAGGGCCAACTATATTAGTGTTAAGAGGAACTGATTCCTCACTTGAAGTAAATTTGGCAGTGAACCCCCCAAAATCATTAAACTGTAATGTTATACCAGATGGTATGAAAAAATTGTCAATTACATTGACAGCAGTATTAGGCGATAGGTCTATAGAGGAAATTGTTACTGTAAATGAACCGCTATTTTCATTAATATTGCAGCATTTTACAACAGCTAGTTCAACAGCACTAAATTCCGTTGAACAAGTATCTGTACTTTCTGTGCCTGTTGCGGATGCTCTAACTGTATTGTTTATAGTATAGGTTCTAGGCACAGTTATACTAGTAATTGGGATTGTATAAGTTACAGGTATTGTATCTCCCGGGTTAATGGTACCAATATTTCCACTTATAATAACTTCTCCAGAAACAGTTGTATTTATTGAAAGGGTAGATGGATTGACTATAATTGTACCTAGTATCAGTGTTGATGAAATAAAAACCGTATCAAGGTACTGTACGTTATCAAGAGCAGCATTTCCTGTGTTTGTAACATTAACTGTGTAGTTTAAGGTTACTTGATTATTGGCAATTGTATGATTACATGTTTTTATAACTGAAAGTATTCCATGGTCATTACATTTAGGAAGAAGAAGGCAATCGCAAGCAAAAGTTAATATATTATTAGCTGCTTTTATTTTTATTGGTTGTGTGTCAGTAGGGAAATTGCCTACTAATTCAAGTCTATATTCTACACTTACGCCTTTCTGGTATCTTTCGCTAACTTCTATTTTTAGCCATTGAAAGCCTAAAGGTGCATTACCAAAATTAGGATCAGTTAAAGATAGTGTAAAATTGATAGATTGAAATTGTCCACACCCATCTATTTTTTCAAAAACTTCTACACTTTGTGATGATATAGATTGACAAATAGGAATAACAAAATTACTTATAGCTCGGGTATCATTATTGCAGTCGGTAATAAATTTATAAGTCCAGAAAGACTTTGTAAGCAGAGGATCATAAGCTGGATTGTTGACTACCCTTCCATCAGAAAGAGTCTGGCATTGTGGTTGTACAACTGAAATACCATTTTGTGCTCCACAGCAGCATATATTTGTATAGGATGTGCAGCTACATGGCTGTACTTGATCTGCCATATAATATCACTCCTCTTTTATTCTAATTGAAATTATAATTCTAATTTAATATATTATAAAATTAAATAAGTGTTACAAAGATAAGAATTTGTATATTTAATGGCATTTGGTACTAGGAAGTATATCTATACTTGATGTTGATGACAGATTTTTTATATCAATAAGTACCTGTGAATTAGGATTTGCTAGAGTAATACTTTTTAAAGTATTTGTGATAGTTACCTTGCCTGCTATTGTACAGGACATTATTCTAAATGTAATTGCTTTGTAGATACATCCATATTGTAGTATTTTGAGATTTCTGCAGGTGAGAATAATATTTTGTGGACCAGTTATATTGGTATTAATAGGCACAAGATCACATCTATTTCTAAATGCAGCAGTATACATCCCAAAATCATTAAATTGTAAAGTAACGCCATATGGAATGAATAAGTAATTTATTATGGTTACTTCTGTGTCAGGTGAATAACGCGTATTCCATATTGTAAGTATAAAAGAGGCTTTGTTTTGTTTTATTATCATGCAGTGATTTTCTGAACTAAGTTTTACAGCATCAATATTTGTAGAGCAGATGCTGTGGGATGACGTATGCATAGCAGAAACTACAACATTGCTACCTATTTTATATTTTTTTGGTTTAGTTATATTTTCTACTGGAATTGAATAGATAACTGTTAACATTTGACCGGGTTTTATTATGTCAAAACGTCCGTTTATTAGAACTTGTCCGGGTACATTTCTATCAATGGAAAGATTAGATGCATTAATGTGTATTTTACCTAGGATGAATGAAGTTGGAATGTATATTTTATCGTTATAAATAACATTATTGAGAGCAGCATTCCCTGTATTTAAAATATTGACCTTGTATTTTAAAATAGCTTTGTTATTGATAATAGAAGTGAAGCAGCTCTTTTTTACAGCAAGATTTCCTTTAGAATTACAAGTTGGTACAAGTATACTATCTTCAGTAAATTTAATTATATTATAAGTTGTTTCTATTTTTAAGGACTGAGGACTAGAAACATAATTCCCGAAAATTTCTAAAATGTATTCTACACAAACTCCTCTATGATATCTTTTTGAATTTTCTATTTTTAACCATTTAAATCCTTTAGGAGCATAGTAGAAACAAGGATCATTTTTTATAATGGTAAATGCAACAGGATTGAATACAGTATTACAGTCTAGTCGTTCATAAACTTTAATATTTTCTGGTTTGATTAAGTAACAAATAGGAATACCGATACTTTTTATACTTCCATCCATTTGCATATCACAGTCAATTATGAATTTGTATGTCCAAAAGGATGATGCAAGTGACGACACATAAGCTGTATTGTTTACAGTACTGCCATCTGGAAGCATCTGACATTCTGGCTGTATTATTGAAATACCATTTGAATATTTGCAGGAATATATGTTTTTATAGGGTATTTTGTTGTAAGGCTTAGAAGAATCTGCCATAAGAAATTTCCTCCTTTAAAATATATAATCTTTAAATCTTAATAATTAATATATTTACAAAATATTTTAGTGATACAAAAATTCAAAATTTGATAATAAAATATAGCTTTTTATATAAAAAAGGGTATAACAAAAAAGCCTAAAATTTTAGACTTGTCAAAAGTTTTTATAGTGATGAAATTTGTTAGTATATGGCTAGTATAAGTTAACTTTCAAACTAGAAACTCTACAATGGTTAGCTCTTGTAGTATTTTTTAGGGGAAAGTCCAAACATCTTTTTAAAGGCTCGCACAAAGTTGGAGTAATCTCCAAAACCAGATTTTGTGCAGGCATCTGATGCATTTTCACCATTTGATATTAACAAATTAGCCATAATCAATCTTTTCTGAAGTATATAATTGTGAAGGGTATATCCGGTTTGCTCTTTAAATTTGTGCATTAAATAGTACTTACTTACATAAAATTTAGAGGATAGAGCATCTACAGAAAGATTTTTGCTTAAATTCTTATTTATATAATCTAGAATATTATCCATGCTCTTATCATATTTTATGTCATTGGATTCCGAAATATTTTTTTGTTTTAAAAACAATCTATTTATATAGACTATAAACTGTAGAAAATATGAAATCCTCAGTACGTTGTAACCCAATTCTTTGTTTTTAAAGGTGTCTTCAATTTGAAAAAGTATTTTTTTTACATCTGCAAGCCATGTACCTTCAAGTCTCAATAAATTAAATCTTTGTTTTGATGCCAGTTCAAAGCAGCTTAATAAATTACAGTTATGATTATATCTTACTAGGAAGTCTGAATTTAGCCACATAATTATACGTTCATAGGTTTCGTTTGAGTCTATTATAGCTTTGTGTATATCATTGCTGTTTACAAGAAGTATATCCCAGGGTTTTAATTTGTAGGATTTACCTTCTATTAGATAAGTTACATTACCTGATATAAATATTACTATTTTATTAAAATTATGATAGTGAAATTGGAATTTAATATCTTTTTTATCCTTTAAGTGGAATATTTCAAAATCACTTTTCAAATAACCTCTCTTTACTTTTTGAGTTGTATTTTTAATCATTCAACCATACCTCAACTATATTATATTTATATGCTAAAGCATTTTTCGCAATATTTCAAGCACTTTTAGCAATAAAACAAGTAAAAAATCAGTATATAATAAATATAAAGATTAAATGAAAAAATGAGGTGTTTTTATGAGTTTATTTACTGGTTCTGCAGTTGCAATTGTAACTCCATTTAAAGAGGGCACTGTAAACTTTGATAAATTAAAGGAACTTTTAGAATGGCATATAAAATCAGGTACGAAAGCCATAGTTGTTTGTGGAACTTCAGGTGAAGCCACTACTATGACGGAAAAAGAAAAGAAAGATACTATAAAGTTTACTGTAGATACAGTAAATGGAAGAATACCGGTGATAGCTGGTACAGGTAGTAATTGTACTGCGCAGGCTGTAGATATGAGCGTATGGGCTGAAAGCATAGGGGTAGATGGGCTCCTCGTAATTACTCCTTATTACAATAAAACTACACAAAAAGGAATTATAGAACATTTTAAAGCAATAAACGATAGAGTAAAAACTCCTATAATAGTTTACAATGTTCCAGGAAGAACAGGGTTAAATATACTTCCAAAAACTTTGAAAAAATTATGCGAATTTAAAAACATAAGCGGAATAAAAGAAGCTAGTGGTAACATAAGTCAAATTGCTGAAATGAAAGCACTTTGTGATGACAGAATTGACATATATTCTGGAAATGATGATCAGGTAATTCCAATATTGTCTTTGGGGGGTCGCGGTGTAATATCTGTAATGGCAAATATAGTACCCTGTGATATGGGAAAAATGTGTGAATTATTCTTTAAAGGTGATATAAAGGCTGCACTTAAATTGCAGTTGGATTTATATTCGCTAATAAAGGCAATGTTTATAGAGACGAATCCTATTCCAGTAAAAACTGCTATGAACATTTTAGGTAAAAATGTTGGGAACTTGAGACTTCCTCTTACTACTATGACGGGTGAAAATTTAAAAATATTAGAAAATGAATTAAAAAATTACGGACTTTTATAATAGAAATTAATAGCTTATAGAAAGGAGTGATAGAAAGTGAAAAGCTTTTTTAAAAACTATAAATTTTCAATTATATTATTAGGTTCAATAATTTTAGGTGCAATTATAGGCGTATTGTTAGGATCTAAAGCACTAGTATTAAAGCCTTTTGGAGATTTATTTTTAAATTTAATGTTTATGGTTATAATACCTTTGGTATTCTTTAGTGTTACTTCTGCTATAGCAAACATGAAAGGTATGAAAAGATTAGGTAAAATTATGGCAAGTACCTTTGTAGTATTTATATGTACTGCGCTTGCAGCGTCTGTAATTGGTTTTATAGGTGCTTTAATAGTAAATCCTGCAAGAGGTATAGATTATTCAGCCCTTAAAAAGATTGTAACAGCTGGAGGAGGTGCTGCTGATAAAGTGAAGCAAGTAGGGCTTTTACAGCAGATTGTGAATACTCTTACTGTTTCAGATTTTGTTTCTCTATTTTCTAAAAGTAATATGCTGCAGCTCATTGTATTTTCAGTACTTTTTGGTATTTCGACTTCAGCTCTTGGGGAAAAGGCTGAATCTGTTGCAAAATTTTTAGAGGCAGCATCTAATGTAATGATGAGAATGGTTAAAATAATAATGTATTATGCTCCAATAGGTCTTGGATGTTATTTTGCTGCAGTAATAGGATCTCTTGGACCACAAATACTTCAGGGATATTTAAGAGTATTTCTTCTATATATAGTTATATCAGTTATTTATTATTTTGGGTTCTTTACTTTCTATGCATTTTTAGCGGGTGGCAAGATTGGAATTAAAACATTCTGGAAAAATGCTGTAGCTCCAACAATAACAGCACTCGCAACTTGCTCGAGTGCAGCAAGTATTCCTGTTAATTTGGAATGCACAAAAAAAATGGGAGTATCGGAGGATATAGTTGAAACGGTAATTCCATTAGGGGCAAATATTCATAAAGATGGTTCTGTAATTGGTGGTGTTATGAAAATTACTTTCTTGTTTGGACTATTTGGAAGAAGTATGATTAGTCCTACAGCTATACTTTCCATAATTTTTGTATCCTTTTTAGTTGGAGCTGTAATGGCAGCTATACCTAGTGGAGGTATGATTGGTGAGATGCTTATATTAAGTGTGTACGGACTTCCAACGGAGTTGCTTCCTATAATTGCTGTCATAAGTGTAATAATAGATGCACCGGCTACTGTGCTTAATTCTACAGGAAATACAGTAGCTAGTATGGTAATATCCAGGCTTGTAGAGGGAAAGTTAACATTTGAAAAAAAGTATGGCATAATAGAAAATAAGTAAGACTTGTAAGATTGTATAACTTAATTTTTGCATATAAGAAATTTTGACTTAATATAAAAAATCACGAACTAAATGGATTCACAATTCACAGTTCACAATGTACAATTTCGGTAGATTTTTCTCCGCTGTGCTGCGAAAAATTTTAAATTTAAAGCTTATTGAAGCTTTGCTTCAATAGTGCTATATTTTAGATTTTCTGAAGTTTTAACGGAAGAAAATCATCCTTAATTGTGAATTGTGCATCGTGCATTGTGAATTAATTGCTTCGCAAAGTTGAGTTAATTATAGAGATAAAGGGGGGCATTTTATGAAGTATAAAATTGGACATGAAATTCAATTTACTCAGAGTTTTTGGCTGCCAGTAGAAGGTGGTAAAAAGTTGAAGGTATTAAAAGGCGATAAAGCTGTAGTGGTAAAAAAAATAGATGATAATTCAGGAGAAATATTATATATGACAGGGGAGGCTTCCGGCAAAAGCCAGATTATAAATATTGAAGTGGATGATCAAATAGATGGAGATTATATAGCAAGACAAATAATGGAAGGACTTTAATTGAAGCATCATAGGGTTTGAAAACGAAAAATCAACTTATACTCTGGACATTTTTGGTAATTAAAAATTAAGAGTTAAGAATTAATAGTTATGGATGATTTTCCTCTCTAAAAATTCATATATGGTGAATAATGAGGAAGATAAATAAGCTTTAGCTTTTCCTTATACAGGTTGAAGCAATTACATTAATATCTTTAGAATTTCTAATTGAAAATTTAACTTATACGTAAAATGTAATGACAAAGTTGAAAGCACCTTTAAAAACTTTTCCATAAGTCTTAGTGAGGCATTTTAGAAAATCTTAGGAGCTTAGATATGTCTAAGGTACGAGTTTAGCTAAGGTTCTTAGATTTTCAAAATACTGAACTTTAGACTTGTCAAAAGTTTTTATGGTGTTGAAGTTTGTCATTACATGCTCTGCATAAGTAAACTTTCTACTTAGAAACTCTATATTAATCACATCTTAAAGTTTTATAAGTAATAGTGGTAGGTTCACTGCAGCATACTTCTATATCTTCGTTGCTTATTTTAGTATTTAATTTAACGGGATATCCCCATAATTCGTAAATGCATTTTAAAGTAGCTTCCATATAACTTGAATTTAATTCTCTCCCATCGTAAATATGTTTTAATACGATGGTATTGTCTTTTTTTAAAATATCATCAACAACAATATTGGGAATGGAACCCATACCACAATTATTGCATAAGGTATTTCTGATTTCAATCCATCCCTTTTCATCAGGAATTTCTTTTATTACATAGTCACTGCGTTGTTTTGCATATTCAAATAAATTTAGTTTATAACACAGCTCTTTTGTTAAGTATCTTCGAATAAAAGAGGCATCTCTTTCCAGCGCTCTTACTTCAAATATCTTATTTTCTCCGTATCTTTTATCTAAGTCTTCAAATATTTTAAAGCCAATATAATAGGGGTTAATTCCTCCCATAATAGGTGTAATTATATCATTATGTCTTTTAATGAATTCAATGTGAAGTGGAGGCGAGAGGTCAAGTCTATTTAAGGTCTTATAATGCCAGTAACTTGCCCAACCTTCATTCATAATCTTTGTTTCAACCTGAGGTATAAAATATGCAGATTCTTTTTTTACTACATATAAAACATTTTTTTGCCATTCTTCTAGTTGACTGTGATTTATAATAAAATCTATTAAGTCTTCTTTTGATTCTTCCTCTGTTTTTTTTACACCTATGGATCTGTTTGTTTGAAATCTTATGGAATGAGCGGCATTTAAAATTTTTTCTACTCCTTCATACCCGATGCTTGGGTCATTTATATATTCTCTTATCATATCTGCGTCATTTTTAAACATTTCAAGAGTATAGGATGCTTTAGTACCCTCTTTAAACAACCTGTTATTTTTAAAGAAATCATTATGACCGTATACATGAGCCATTGTTAGAATTTGCAGCAGCAGTGTATTGTCCTTCATCAAATAAGCAAGACAGGGATTTGAGTTTATTACCATTTCATAAGGAAGTCCTGTAAGGTTATATTTGTAAAGTGATTTTGTCCTATCATAGGATTTGCCAAAACTCCAGTGAGGGTATCTAGCAGGCATTCCCAGATAGGCTTCGTATCCTATCATATCTGTATAACTTACAATTTCAAATTCTTGAGGATAAAAGTCAAGTCCTGATTTTTTAGATGAATCTTCTATAATGTCACACCATTTTTCTAAATCTGTACCTGTATATTCCAGAAAAATCACCTTCCTTCCAGTTCTTTTTTCAATATTTTTTTAAGGGATATCCATAAGTCTTGCTTCTCATTAATAGTTACAGTAGAAAAGTTATTTTTATCTATTCCTCGACGGAAAATATTTTTTATATTACTTCCAAAATAACTGGGTATGATTTCTGCATAGCTAAAAAGATTGCAGACTTCACATAAATCTTTGGCAGCTTTTAAAGCACGCTCGTTATCTTCATCCCAATTGTCACCGTCACTTACATAAAAGGTATATACGTTCCAGTAAGCAGGATTATAATTTTCTTCAATTACCTCAAGAGCTTTATTTAATCCGCTGGATATATAGGTTCCACCAGATTCTACTTTGTGGAAAAATTCAT
The DNA here is from genome assembly GCF_004006395.2 of Clostridium sp. AWRP. NCBI lineage: Bacteria > Bacillati > Bacillota > Clostridia > Eubacteriales > Clostridiaceae > Clostridium > Clostridium sp. AWRP. The sequence goes on from NZ_CP029758.2 coordinate 391,739, forward strand.
TTTCAGTAACAACCTTTGCTTTAGTAGAGTGAGAAATAAATTTAATTTCAACATTATTGTATTTAGCTTTTACAAATTGATACAAAATAAAGAAAAAGGATCTAGCTAAGAATTTTCTTGTGCTATCCATGGAACCTGATGTATCCATTACGCATATGACGGCAGCATTTAATTCTCGCTTTTTTTTCTCTTTTATCCTGAAATATCTTAAATCTTCCTGTCTGAAAGGAAATCTTGAGTCTATATCTTTAGAAATAATTTTATTTTGAAATAGAGGGTCTTGGCTAGCTTCCCTAATGGCTCTTTTAGAATTTTGCTGTCTTTTTAGCTTTTCTATAACAGTTCTTTTCTTAGCTAGCCTTGGATTTATTCCATTTCTTTGATATCCTGCTTTTTTTAAGGATTTTTTAGACAGTAGGTCTGAAAATTTTTTTTTGTCCATCAAAGGCAGCTCCATATCTTCAAGAAGGTAATTCATAAGTTCCTCTAGGGTAATTTCTGTTTCGTACATATCTTCCCCTTCTTCGTTACCTGCACCGCCTTTGCCTTTTCCTCCATTTTTCTCTAGGGATCTTCCAATTTTATCTCCTCTTTTTTGAGATCCGTCTCCACTTCCAACTTGGGGACTATTGTCTCCATATATAAAGTGGTATTCTTTAATGCCCTTTATGGGAATTTTAATTTTCTTATCTTTACTCTTACCTATAATGCTTTCTTCTGATATTATATCTGCAAGATTATCCTTTATGGATTTTTCTACTAATTGTTTGTGGCGCCTTCTATCTTCTAAGGATCTATCATGGTGATCCCTTGGATCAAATTCTCTAAAAATAGCCATAATATCAATCCTTCCATAGGTTGTTGGCAGCGTATTTTAAAATAACGTCACAGCAGTGGTCACAATATCCATCTGCCTTCATTTCCTCAACCATGGAATTATATTTTTCATTTTGTTCCTTGCCCCTCACTTTTGATTTAGTTATAACTCTGGATAGTTCTTTTACAGATGCGGTAAGTTTTTTCTCAATAGCTTCTTTAAGAGGTTCATAGGAAGTATAGCTGATTTTTCCTCCATTTCTTATAACGTAGAACATATATGAAGTTACATCGGTTCTAAATCCTTTTGCAGAATTTTCGGAGATGCCGATATGTTCTTCAATGGATCTCATGAAAGTCTCATCTGGTTCCAATTCTTCTCCAGTGGATTGATCTTTAATTTTATTTTTATTTACATAAGCTTCTGCATGATCCAGGTAATTATCAAAAAGACTTTCTGCCTGTTCTTTAAAACTGTGAATAAAAGCTCTGGTTATTTCTTTTTCCAATACTTTGTTGTATTCTTTTCTAATGGTATCTTTTATAAAAGTTAAATATCTTTGTTTATCATCTTCAGCTATATCCAAATCTTTAACTGCTTTTGTTAAGCTTTCTATTACGCTAAGAGGATTTATACAGTTGTACTCTGAGTTTGAAAGTGCACTATCTAAGGCTTTTACTATAAACCTGGTGGAAATGCCTGTCATTCCTTCTCTAGAACCTGCTTCTTCTTTTAATTCTGAAAAGTCAATTTTTTTAGTTGTACCTTTTTCAACTATATCTTCTCCATTGTAAATTTTTAATTTTGTCATAGGATCTACCTTGTTGGAAGGTGAAAGTCTGGATAGAATTGCGAACATTGCTGCTATTTCTATGGTATGAGGTGCTATATGTGCATTAAATTGACTCTTGCCAAGTATTTTTTTGTATATTTTAATTTCTTCATTTAATTCCATGCAGTAAGGAACTTCAATTTTTACTATTCTATCTAGTATTGCTTCGTTAGTATGATCAGATTTAAATTTGTTCCATTCAGATTCATTGGAATGTGCTAGAATAATTCCATCAAAATAGATCATTGAACCCTTACCTGGGGATGGAACTGATTTTTCCTGGGTAGCTGTAATTATTGTGTGAAGATATTCCACATCATTTTTAAAAACTTCAATAAATTCTACAAGCCCTCTATTACCTACGTTGAAAGCACCATTTAGCGAGAATATTCTAGGATCATCTTCAGGATACATATCCATCTTTGATATATCGATAGAACCTGTGAGTACAGATGTATCTTGGTTATTGGGATCAACTGGTGGTACTACTCCAATGCCCTTTCTTGATCGTATGGAAAAGTCAGTAGTAGTTACAGGAAATTTTTCATATTCGCCGCCGTAATCATGCTTTAGCCTATATTTACAAACAGGGCATAAATCGCCTTCAATTTCTACACCGAGTGCTTTTTCAAAGCTTCCTTTTAAATGTTTTGGTATAAGGTGCAGAGGTTCTTCCCTCATAGGGCATCCTTCAAGAGCATAAATAGGTTCTGAGGTTTCAAGAGCTTTTTTAATTGATTCTACTAGAGATGATTTACCAGCTCCTACAGGACCTACTAAGTAAAGTACCTGTCTTGATTCTTCTCCCATCATTGCTGCAGAGTGGAAATAGTTCACTAATTTCATTATGACTTTGTCAATTCCAAAAAAATCATTTTTGAAAAAGTTATACCTTCTAATTGGTTCATTACCGTATAATTTTTTTATTCTTGGATTTTCTTCAGGTTTTAAGACTTCATAACCTTTATTCATTATAATATCATACATTCTTTTATGAGATAATTTTACGATTTTAGGGTTCTTCTTTACAATTTCTAGGTACTCTAGAAAAGTTCCTTTAAACTCATGTTTTTTCCTTATTTCCCTGTCTTTTTCAATTATATCCTTAAAGTTCATATTCTCCTCTCCTTTTTATTATATCTATTAAATACTACGCAGCATGAGTATTTATTATGTATAATAATTGATAGCACTTGTGATTTCAATCAAGTGATTCTTAGATTCGGGATGAGGAGAAAGGTAAAGGGAAAACACGACAGCAGTAACAACAGGTTCTGCTGTCGTGTTTTCCCTATTATTTAATATCTTCTAATAGTGATTTGTAATGTTCTAATGCATGAATAAATTGATCTACTGATTTGCTATCCATATTTCTTATAGTATCGGATATACAGTTGGAAATTAAAGTTTGCTTTATGTCTAGCATATCATTGACTTTCTTAAAATCTTCAGATATGGATAGCTTTACAATTCTTCTGTTGTTTTCAGGTATCTCCCGGGTTACAACACCTTGGTTTACCAGACGGTTTATTATACCAGATACCGTACTCTTCGCAAGCATTAAATGATTACTCAACTCATTTAATGTCATACCAGGTTTTTTATACAAATGAACTACAACTGCCAGTTGAGGTGCCGTAAAACCAAATTGTCCTGCAATTTCTCTAAACTTATGACCAATAATTTTATGGATAATTTTAAAAAGATTAATTATTTTATCCGATTGCTCTAATATTAAGTCATCATTTTGTGGTGGCGAGTTCTTTTGTGTTGGTATTGTGATCATCTCCTTTCTCTGTTTTTTTACTTTTCATCATTAAAGTTAAGACTATAGTGACAATTACTATAATAGAAGTAATAGCAACTGCATAAGCCATAGCGTCTATAGTAGCCTGTCCTTGAAGCAATTTACTTAACGTAGATAATGCAGAGGCTTTAGCTGTGCCCTGGGGAAGACCTTCTTGCATGTATGATTTCGTAAGTATATTTATTGTATCATTAGCGGGCTTATTGTATACATTTATTTGTTCAGATAGTTTTAAATAATTATAGTTAGTTTTGCTTTGTATTATGGCGGACATTATCGTTATGCTGAGGGAACTTGCTATTTGCCTTATGGTACTGGAGAGAGCAGATGCTTTCCCAATTAAGTTTTGTGGTACTACATTCATTCCTGCAGTATTAATTGGCATCATGGTAAATCCTAGCCCAATTGACCTTATACATAGAATAAAAGTTATCATTTCTCTACTGGAATTCATATTTATTAAAACTGAAAGATGATAGGAACTTAAGGCTAGTATTATAAGCCCGGGTATAACTAAGGGCTTGGCACCAATTTTATCAAACAAGTTACCGCTTACAGGCATTAGTATTCCAACTACAAGGGCAGCAGGCAGCATGATTAGACCTGTTTCCATTGCTGTATATCCTCTTATATTTTGGAGAAATAAGGGCAGCACATATACTCCACCCATAAGGGCCATAGTTAAGACGCAAATTATTATTTGACATACACTAAAGTCAAATAATTTAAATACAGTGAGGTCCAGAAGTGGCTCCGGGTGGGTAAGTTCATTTACTACAAATAGTATAAGACTTAGGCATCCCAAAGTCAAAAGCAGTGGGTATTGCACTTTACTCCAGTCAATTGAAGTCCATTCTCCAAGTACATATAAAATGCTTACTACTCCAATTGTAGAGGATAAAAACCCTATTACATCAAAGGATTTAAATGTAATTTTTTGGGAATCTTTTAGTAAAATTCCAGCTAAAATTACACCTAGTATGCCTATGGGAACGTTGATATTGAAAATAAGTCTCCAGTTCATATTTTGAATAATATATCCACCTAAAGTAGGTCCTATGGAAGGTGCTGCCATTGAGGCTATACCCCAAATTCCAAGAGCTAGGCCTATTTTATCTCTGGGGAATATTTCATATATTATGGACATACCTACAGGCATTATCATGCCTCCGCCTAAAGCTTGTATAATACGAAATACTATCATAGATGTATTGTTCCAGGCAAATCCACACAGCATGGAGCCCAAAGTGAACATTGCAAGTGCAAACATATATATTTTTTTAGATCCAAAAACTTCCTGAAGATATCCCGTAAGAGGTATAATTGCACCAAGAGCTAGGGTATATGATGTTAGTATCCATTTTGAATCATCCATTGATACCCCAAAGACTGCCATCATTTTTGGAATAGCGATATTAACTATACTGCTGTCAAGTATGGACATAAAAGTTCCTATTACTACAACAATTAATGCTAGCCAGCTGTATATGGATTCATTGTTGTTTGCTTCCATTATATCACCCCATTACTTTATGCGAATTTTAACAACGGCATTGGTACCTGGAAGTATTTTGTTGTTAAATTTGTCTAGAGAAATTTTTATAGGTATTCTCTGAACTACTTTTGTAAATGTACCACTGGTAGTAGTTGGTATAATAGATAGTGCAGACTTAGCTGCCTCTCCTACAGATTTTACTTTGCCTGTAAACTTTTGAGATCCGTACTCGTCTATAGTAATGCTAACTGGCTGTCCAACTCTTATTTTTCCAAGTTTTGTTTCTTCTATGTCAGCAGTTATATAAAGTTTATTTGGGTCTATTAAAGTAGCTAGTGTTTGACCAGGAGACCAAATTTCACCGATGGTTCCCTGTTTTTTAATAATTATGCCATTTATAGGTGATCTTATTAAAGATTGATCTACCTTTGAGTCAGATAGGTCTGACATTTCTTGACGGGCTAATATTTGATTTTTAATAACAATATCCCCTTCATCTACATTGAGTTCTAGCAATTTACCACTGATTTGTGGAGTTACGTTGACAAGGTCTGCATCTACTTTTGCATCGTCTGTTGAAACATAGTAGGTGTTTTCATACCAATAATAAAATCCTATACTACTGAGTGCGGTTGCAATTACTACTAATATTCCTATAATCAATATTTTTCGTTTCTGTTTCATATTTGAAATACCTTCTTTCTCTATTTTTCAAGTCCAATTTCAGCAAACATGCCGGGTTTTAGCTGTGAATCTTTATCTGTTAGGCTTACCTTAACTAAAATATCTCTGCTTTTAGAATTTAAATTAGAATTTATAACGGCTATTCTACCCTTAAATTGTTTGTCTGGTATTTCAGATACTTTTACAGATACTTCTTCTCCTTCTTTGATTTGACTTACGATATCTAAAGGTGCATAGGCATTTACATAGAGGTTGCTGGAATTTATTATAGAAAGAAGTGTTGCACCAGGGGATACTGTATCTCCTACATTGACATTTCTGGCATTTACTACTCCAGAAATAGGTGCGGTAATAGTGGCATTGCTTAGGGATGTCTGTGCAGTTTTTAAAGCTGCTTGAGCCTGGCTTACCTGTGCTTTGTAAACATCTATAGATGATTTTGTGGGACCATTTTTTAGCATGGCAAGTTGTTCCTGGGCAGTTTTATACTGTGAATCTGCTGTAGCAAGCTGCTGATTGGCCGAATCCAGTTCCTGCTGAGTTGCGGCTCCTGCATTTACTAAAGCCTTTACACGGTCATAGTTCTTTTTTACTGTTTCATAGCTTTGAGAAGCACTGCTTACAGAGGACTGAGCTTCAGCGACTTGTTCGGGACGAGTGCTGTTTTGGGCATTAGTTAAATTTGCATTTGCGGTATTTAAAGCTGCCTGGGCTTGATCAACTTGTCCTTGAAGATCTTTTGTATCTAGTTTAATAAGTACGTCGCCTTCATTTGTTTTTGAACCCAGGTCAACGGATATTTCAGAAACCTTTGCTGAAACTTTTGAAGTTATATTTGCTTGTTCATTTGTTGAAATTTTTCCTCCCATTAAAAATTGATTGCTTGTATTTTGATTGATGTTTTTAATATTTTTACTCGTAGTGTTTGTAGAACCGCAGCCTGTCAAAAATATTGCTGCAGCTAGGCTAAATAAAATAGCTTTTTTCATGTACAACCTCCTTTAATAGTTTATTCAAATATTATTTGTATAGAAACTGTTCGTACATTAACAGTTTCTATTATATACCTGTTTATTTCTATTTTCAAGAATATTATTCCAAGTGGTAATTTAAAAAATATATTTTTTGATACTTGACATATAGCCGTATTTTAATTAGAATAAAGGTTAGAATTTGAGTGAAAAATACACTTTAAATTGGTCCTGTGAGGCCAGAAAGAGGTATGTTATGGGTAAGCTTTTTTATATCCTAAAAAAAATGAATGGTTTTGTATTTGAATATAGAAACTTTGGCAGTGGAAAAATTGTTTTTTTAAAATAATTTTTTTATTGCCTTTTTTGTTTTTTAAGATGGATAGGTGTATTTTTACTAGTAAAAATGCAGGAGGTATATTATGAAAGCAAAACTTATATTAGAAAATGGAAGTATCTTTCAAGGAGAAGCTTTTGGGTATTTGAAAGATAGTGTAGGTGAAGTGGTATTTAATACTGGAATGACAGGATATGAAGAAATACTTACAGATCCGTCTTATTATGGCCAGATAGTAACTATGACTTATCCCCTTATAGGAAATTATGGAATTAACTTAGAAGATATGGAATCATCCGATCCAAAGGTAAAAGGGTTTATTGTAAGGGAGTTATGCAGCTATTCCAGTAATTTTAGATCTGAACTTGAACTTTGTGACTACCTTAAAACCAATAGAATTGTGGGACTTTCTGGAATCGACACGAGAGCACTTACAAAAATGTTAAGGACAAATGGTACCATGAAGGGAATTATAACTATAGAAAATTTAGATTTTGTCTCTGTAGAAGATAAGATTAAGTCTTTTTCCAATAAAAATGCAGTATCTAAGGTGAGTACAGAGAAAAAATATACTATAGGTGAAGGCAAAAAAAATATTGCCATTTTGGATTTTGGAATTAAAAAAACCATGGTAAAAGCATTTGCAAATAGAGGATGTAAGGTAACTGTATTTCCTTCAAATACTAAAGCAGAAGACGTACTTGAAATTGATCCAGATTTGATATTTTTATCAAATGGTCCGGGAGATCCGGATGATCTTACCTGTGAAATTGAAAATATAAAGAAGCTTATAGGCAAAAAACCTATTACAGGAATATGTCTTGGACATCAGCTTTTGGCTTTAGCCCTCGGGGGGAGCACAGCTAAACTCAAATTTGGTCACAGAGGATGCAACCATCCTGTAAAAAATCTTATAACCGGTAAAGTGCACATAACTTCTCAAAATCACGGCTATTATGTAAATAGACTGCCTGAAGATATGGAAATAACTCATGTAAGTTTAAACGATGGAACTATAGAAGGAATGAAGCATAAAAGTCTTCCTATATTCTCAATACAATTTCATCCGGAAGCATGTCCGGGACCGGAAGACAACAACTATATATTTGATGAATTTGTAAAATATGCACTTTAAAATAGTTGAGAATTGAAGATTGAAAATTGTGCATTGAATAGAAGGGAGATAGGTTTTTATGCCTTTAAATAAAAATATTAAAAAAGTATTAGTAATAGGATCTGGTCCTATAATTATAGGTCAGGCAGCAGAGTTTGATTATTCTGGGACCCAGGCTTGTGAATCTCTTAGGGAAGAGGGGTTAGAAGTTGTACTTATAAATAGTAATCCGGCGACCATAATGACGGATAGGGAGGTTGCTGATAAAGTTTATATAGAACCTCTTACGGTTGAATTTATAGAAAAAGTTATAAAAAAAGAAAGTCCTGACAGTCTTTTAGCAGGCATGGGTGGTCAGACTGCATTAAATTTGACAGTGGAATTGTATGAAAAGAAAATACTTGAAAAATATAATGTAAATATAATAGGTACCTCTATAGAAGCTATAAAAAAAGGTGAAGATAGAGAACTTTTTAGAGATACTATGAATAAAATAAATCAGCCTGTAGTGGAAAGTGAAATAATAACGGATATGGAAAGTGGCAAAAAGTTTGCAAACAGAATAGGTTATCCTGTTATAGTAAGGCCTGCATATACCTTAGGTGGAACAGGTGGTGGAATAGCTGAAAATGAAGAACAGCTGGAAACCATACTGGAATCAGGACTAGAACTTAGTTCCATAGGACAGGTACTTCTTGAAAGAAGTATAAAAGGGTGGAAGGAAATCGAATATGAAGTTATGAGAGACAGCTTTGGAAACTGTATAACTGTATGTAACATGGAAAATGTAGATCCTGTTGGAATCCATACAGGAGACAGTATAGTAGTAGCACCTAGCCAGACATTATCTGATAAGGAATATCAAATGCTTAGAACTGCTTCTATTAATATAATAAATGAGGTTGGAATAGAAGGGGGATGCAATGTTCAGCTGGCACTTAATCCAAAATCTTTTGAATATGCAGTTATAGAGATAAATCCAAGGGTAAGTCGTTCTTCAGCTTTGGCATCAAAAGCTACAGGATATCCTATTGCAAAGGTTGCAGCTAAAATAGCTCTTGGATATGGTCTGGATGAGATAAAAAATGCAGTTACTAAAAAGACTTATGCTTGTTTCGAGCCATCTCTTGACTATGTAGTAGTAAAAATTCCTAAATGGCCTTTTGACAAATTCCATAATGCAGATAGGGAACTTGGAACAAAAATGATGGCTACAGGTGAAATAATGGCAATAGGCAGCAATTTTGAAGCTGCATTTTTAAAAGGTGTGAGATCTCTTGAAATAGGAGCTTATTCCTTGGATTATAAAAAATTCAAAGACTTCACTATGGAAGAACTTAAAGAAAGAATAGCATATCCTGATGACGAAAGAATATTTGCAATGGCAGAAATGATTAGGAGAAAATATAGAATTGAAAAGTTAGCTGAGATTACAGGAATAGATATATTCTTTATAAAGAAATTTCAGTGGATAATAGATGAAGAAGAAAAATTAAAGTCCAGTGACATTTCCAATATAGATAAAGAATGGCTAACTTTGCTTAAAAGGAAGGGGTTTTCAGATAAGGGCATAGCAGATATGCTCCGGGTATCTCCAGAAGAAGTATATAAACTTAGAAATATATGGAGTATAACTCCTGCTTATAAAATGGTAGATACCTGCGGTGGAGAATTTGAAGCCCTATCACCTTATTATTATTCTACTTATGAGCAATATGATGAAGTTGAGGTTTCAGATAAAAAGAAGGTTATTGTAATAGGCTCAGGACCTATAAGAATAGGTCAGGGAATAGAATTTGACTATGCTTCTGTTCACTGTATAAAGACTCTTAGAAAGTTAAATATAGAAACTATTATAGTAAACAACAATCCTGAAACTGTAAGTACAGACTTTGATATTTCAGATAAATTGTATTTTGAACCTATAACTGAAGAAGATGTACTAAGTATAATAGATAAGGAAAAACCTTATGGTGTAATACTTCAATTTGGTGGAGAAACTGCCATAAAGTTAGCAGAATTTTTAAAAGAAAAGAATATAGTTACTTTGGGTACAACAGCAGATCAGATAGATGAGGCAGAAGACAGAGAAAAATTTGATGACCTTTTGGAAAGATTAAATATAAGTAGGCCTAAGGGAAAAGGTGTTTGGTCTGTAGAAGAAGGATTGGAAGAAGCAAGAAGATTGGAATTCCCTGTACTTGTTAGGCCGTCCTATGTACTTGGTGGTCAAGGAATGGAAATAACCTACGATGAGAAAGAACTTACTTACTACTTATCCATGGCTTTTAAGAAAGATAGGAAAAACCCTATATTAATAGATAAGTATTTGATGGGAAGAGAAATAGAAGTAGATGCAATTTGTGATGGAGAAGATGTGCTTATACCTGGAATTATGGAGCATCTTGAAAGGGCTGGTATACACTCTGGTGATAGTATAACAATGTATCCAAGTCAGAATATAAGTAATGAAATGAAGAAAAAAATATTGGATTATACCGAAAAACTTGCAACTGGAATCGGAATAAAAGGTATGATTAACATTCAGTTTATAGAGTATAAGGGAAACCTGTATGTAATAGAAGTAAATCCAAGGGCTTCAAGGACAGTTCCATATATAAGCAAGGTGAGCGGTGTACCTATAGTTGATATTGCAACTAGGGTAACTCTGGGTGAAAAGCTAAAGGATATTGGGTATGGAGTTGGAATTTCAAAAGAACCAGATATAGTGGCAGTTAAGGTACCTGTATTTTCTACACAGAAGCTTCCAAATGTCGAAGTATCACTTGGACCGGAAATGAGATCAACTGGGGAAGTGCTCGGTGTTTCAAACACTCTTACGGGAGCACTTTATAAAGGATTTTTAGCTGCAGGAATGTTTTCTAATATGAAAAATGGAGTAATGCTTGCTACTATAGGAGATCATGACAAACAAGAATTTTTACCTATAGCTAAAGAGATTTACAAGATGGGAATAAAATTTATGGCTACTCGAAATACGGCAAAACTTTTAAGAGATAATGGAATTGAAGTTAAAGAAGTTAGAAAAATGAACGAAGAAAATCCTAATATAATAGATGTCATAAAAAATGAAGAAGTGGATTTAGTCATTAATACACCGACTAAAGGGAATGATTCTAGAAGAGATGGATTTCATATAAGAAGAACAGCCGTAGAGAGAAACATTCAAGTAATAACTTCTTTAGATACATTTAGAGCTATGACCTATGTCAAATCAGAAGATGTAGATAGTGATGAATTAGATGTATTTTCAGAGTATAAGTAAAACAATCAGGTGTCAGGCACCATAGTGGAGCATAAATGTCCCACTATGGTGCCTGGCACCAAAATACAATAATGAAAGGTTTGAAATTATGAGTGATATAAAGGAACTTACAGAAAAATATTACCCAGAAATAGTTGAGCTAAGAAGATATTTTCATAAATACCCAGAGTTAAGCAAAAAAGAATTTTCTACTCAAAAGAAAATCATTGAGGTACTGGAGGGCTTAGACTTAGACATTAGAAAAGCTGCTGGTACAGGAGTTATTGCTGAATTAAAAGGTGAAAAACCAGGTAAAATTATAGCAATTCGAGCAGATATGGATGCACTCGCCATAGAAGATGAATGTGGAAAGCCTTATCAATCTCGAAATAAAGGCGCATGTCATGCCTGTGGTCATGATGGACATATTGCTATGCTTTTGGGAGTTATAAAAGTGCTTAGTAATCTTCGTCATAAGATACAGGGAACTGTAAGATTTATATTTCAACCTAGTGAAGAAGAAGTAGCTGATGGGTCAGGAGCAGCGGCAATTATAGCTGATGATGGACTAAAAGATGTAGATGCAATTATAGGAGCACATCTATGGCAGCCTGTCAAATTTGGAACAGTAGGAATATCTGCTGGTCCCATGATGGCAGCAAGTGATGAATTTACAATAATTATTGAAGGAAAAGCAGGGCATGCATCCATGCCACATCAGACTATAGATTCTATATTAACAGCATCTCAAATAGTTGTGGCATTGAATACAATTGTTGGAAGAGATGTAGATCCAATGAAGCAAGCTGTTGTATCCGTTGGAGTATTTAACTCAGGGCGTGTTTATAATTCTATAGCAGGAAGAGCTGAACTAAAGGGAACCATAAGGACTCTTGATGAAAATGTAAGAGAGAAAGTGTTTGGCCATATAAAAAAGATTGTAGAAGATGTATGTGATATGGCAGGTGCTAAATGTGAAATTGAGCGAGATAGGTGTACTTATGTACTGGCAAATGATCCTAAAGTTACCAGTATTGTTCTAGAAGCTGGTAAAGAGATGGTTGGACATAAAGCCCATGCTATAGAGCCTTTTATGAGCAGCGAAGATTTTTCTTATTATTTGCAAAAGATTCCAGGATGCTTCATCTTTGTAGGTGTGGGTAATCCTGAAAAAGGTATCATATACCCTCAGCATCATCCTAAATATGACATAGACGAGAGAGCCATGGCCTATGGAGTAGAAGTCATGAGCAATGCTGCATTGAAATTACTAAATTAGGTACACTACGGTGACAGGCACCATGATGGAACATAAATGTCCCACTGTGGTGCCTGTCACCTATAATACAACTTTAAAAGTAGTTCCTTTATTTACAGTACTTGATACATCTATAGTTCCATTATGTTCTTCTACTATGCATTTTGCGATGGAAAGCCCAAGTCCGAAATTACCCTGTCTATTTGATCTAGATTTATCAACTTTGTAAAATCTCTCAAAGATTTTATTTAGATGCTCTGGAGCTATTCCTTCCCCTGTGTCAGACACTGTTATTTCAATTTTATTTTTTACTTTTTCTAAAGTTACTTTGATAGAGCCGCCTTCAGGGGTATGTTTTATTGCATTGTCAACTAAGATAGTTATAAGCTGGTTAATCCTCCCCTCATTCCCTAAAAAAATTATACCTGGGTGAATATCTGATAAAATGCTTATTTTATGTTTTGTGGCAATTGATTCAAGAGGAACTACAGATTTAGTTACAGCACTGCTTATATCAAAGGAAGAACTATCAAATCTATTTTTATGGGAATCTGATCTGGCAAGAAATAAAAGATCCTCTATGAGTTTAGTCATTCGTGTAGTTTCAATCTTAATGTTTTTAAGCCATTTACCCTGGCTTTCTACGGTTTCATCTTTATTGTCTAGTACTATATCTAAATTAGTGGTTATAACTGCAAGTGGAGTCCGAAGTTCATGGGATGCATCTGCAGTAAAAGCTTTTTGTTTTTTCCACGCACTTATAATAGGTTTTAGAGATATATTGGCAAGGAATAAGCTTATTATAAATACAAAAACAAGACTTATTATGTAAATTATTACAGATATAGTAATTAATCGATGCAATACTTCATCGTCGAAGGACTTATCCTGAAAAACCACAATAAATCCGTAACTTTTAGGAACTTTAATGTACCTTAAAATGTAATTTTCATATGTTGTAGTACCCTTTGGTTTAGTTTCCTTTAATATTTGTTCTAGTAGTTCTTTATGGCTTTTTTCAGACAATGGAGAATTAGGAGATATTTCTTCAATTTGGTTTTTAAAATTTATTTTTATAAAAAAACTTTCAGAAGAAGTCATGTTTTTGTCATGAGGCCTGGAGGGAGGAATATTTTCCATTTCAGCCGTTTTATCCATATGAATATAGGCAGAATGTTCAAAACTTGTACTCATAAGTATATATATGCCTGAAAATATGGTTATCAATACTAAGCTTGTAAGTATTAAATTGATTAGAATAAGTTGTATTTTTAATTTACGGAACATAATTTAAACCTCTTTTAAGCAGTAGCCTATGCCTCTTATAGTTTCAATGACTACATTACATTTTAATTCTCTTAGCTTTTTTCTCAAATAGGAAAAGTAAACTTCAATATTGTTATTCATTTCTACGTCGGAATCAAGGCCCCATACTCTATCTAGTATCTGATCTTTAGTTAGAACTTGATTTTTATTACGGGCTAAAAGTTCTAGAAGTTGGGATTCTTTTGTAGTAAGTTTAGTTTTCTTACCATTGCATTCAATTTCTCCCCTCAGTGGATCGAAAATTAGTGAGGACAGTTTAATAGTTCCATGCTGGATAAAGTCTGTATGCCTTCTGCTGAGAGCCCTTATTCTAGCTAGTAACTCTTCTTTAGAAAATGGCTTTATAAGATAGTCATCTGCTCCATTGTCAAGTCCTTCGACTCTATTTTCGATGGAATCCATGGCTGTAAGCATAAGTACTGGGGTTTCAATACCTTTTTCCCTTATGAATTTTAAAATATCAAGTCCGTTTTTTTCGGGAAGCATTCTGTCAAGTATTATCAAATCATATATTTCGGATTCTGCCATTTCTTCCCCGGTAATTCCGTCATAAGCTGCATCTACAACATAATTGTTTTTCTTTAAGATATAGACTAAAGCATCCGAAAGCATGACTTCATCTTCAACTAAAAGTAATCTCATAATAAAAATTCCCTCCTTATATTTAATTATTATACTATAAATTATTGATTTTAAATTTAATTTACGTTTATTATTATTCTTTTAAGTTTCTTTTAAGGTTGAAACCTCAAAATAATAACTAAGCTAGATCGATAAAGTTTCTAATATTATGCACTTGAAAGAAAATAGGCTAGTGTACTGACTAGTTATTTCTTTGAAAATGCTTTAAATTGAGGTGAATAGCATGAATGAAAATCTAATGTATTCTATAGTAGTACCACTGTATAATGAGGAACTAGTAATAGATGAAAGTTATAGAAGACTTAAAAAAGTTATGGACTCTACTTTAGAGAGTTATGAAATTATATTTATAAATGATGGAAGTATCGATAAGACCAGGGAAAAGACAGAAAAGATATGTAATGAGGATAAGAACATAAGACTTATCAATTTTTCGAGAAATTTTGGCCATCAATGTGCTATAACTGCAGGAATGGAAAACTCCATAGGGCAGGCTGTAGTTGTAATAGATGCAGATCTTCAAGATCCTCCAGAAGTTATTTTAGATATGATTAAGAAGTGGAAGGAAGGCTATGATGTTGTCTACGGAAAAAGGGCTAAGAGGGAAGGAGAATCATTTTTCAAGAGATTCACAGCAAGGTCATTTTATAGATTATTAAAGAGTATGACTAGCATTGATATTCCTGTAGACACTGGAGATTTTAGACTTATAGATAGGAAAGTATGCAATGCATTAAATTCGCTGCCGGAAAAAAACAGATATGTGAGGGGACTTGTAAGTTGGGTTGGATACAAACAGACTTTTGTAGAATTTGTAAGGCATGAAAGGTTTGCAGGGGATAGTAAATATCCACTTAAAAAAATGTTGAAATTGGCCTTTGATGGTATAACTTCATTTTCTTATAAGCCGCTTATGCTTGCTGGATATTTGGGAGGACTATCACTTTTTATTGGATTTGTTTCAATCATAGTTGAGTTTATAAAATGTATATTACAGAAAATAAGTATAGTAAATTTTGGGCTCATAATATCAATTGATTTGATAATGTTTGGGATAATATTAAGTTGCATGGGTATAATAGGCCAGTACATCGGAAGAATTTTTGACGAAAGTAAGGGAAGACCTAATTATGTTATTGAAAATATAGTAAATAAGGCATTTGAAAGAAAATAACAAGTCAAAGATGTGGCGGATATTTCTTTTAAAATGCTTAATAGAAAGGAGTAGATAAATGTGGATCAATTAATTAAAACTATGAATTTTATTTTCAATGGTAAACTAAAACTACTAAGTCGTTTTTCTGCCACTGGTGTAATAAATACAATAATAGATTTTGCTGTATTTACTATTTGCCAAAGTGTATTTGGATTGCATTATACAATAAGCCAGGTTATAGGATATAGTTTTGGAGTTGTAAATAGCTTCATATTCAACAAAAAGTGGACTTTTGAATACAAAAGTTCTGGAAAAAAGGTGATTCGAGAGTTATCTCAATTTGCAATAGTAAATCTCATTTCACTTATTGCAACACTCGTGTTTATGAGACTCTTAATAAATGATTTTAATTTAAACGTCTATTTATCAAAAATAGTTGTAACACTCATAGCTCAGGTAATAAATTTTTTATTATATAAAATATGGGTATTTAATTAGGGAGGAAAACTTATGAAAAGATTAAAATTTACAAAAGAAAGATTTGCACTATGTATAATTCTGGCCATATCTGCAATATTAAATTTTGCGAATTTAACTATAGAAGGATACGGAAATGGATATTATGCTGCAGGTGTAAAGAGTATGCTTATGAATTTTAAAAATTTCTTTTTCGTATCATTTGACCCCGCTGGATTTGTATCTATTGACAAGCCGCCTTTAGGTTTCTGGATACAAACTATATCAGCGAAAATATTTGGATTTAGCGGATGGAGTATATTATTTCCCGAGGCTCTTGCCGGAGTAATTTCAGTTGGAATCTTATATTATATAGTAAAAAGATCTTTTGGGGAGATAGCAGGACTTATATCAGCTCTATGTCTTGCAATAACACCAGTTTTTGTATCAACCAGCAGGAATAATACTATAGACAATCTATTAATTGTGACATTACTTTTTGCCTGCCTATTTTTATCCAAAGCTGCTGAAAAAGGCAAGCTTAAATATCTAATAATAAGTTTGGTTCTTGTAGGATTAGGGTTTAATATAAAAATGCTTCAGGCGTATATGATAGCTCCTGCTCTATATATAACTTATTTGATTTCTTCAGCTGTACCTGTAAAACAAAGAATAAAACACTTGATTATAAGTACACTTATTCTTGGAGTAATATCTTTATCATGGGCAATAGCAGTTGACTTGATTCCATCACAAAACAGACCTTTTGTAGGAAGCAGCACAAATAACACTGTTACTGAACTTATATTTGGACATAATGGACTGGAGAGACTTAGCAGTACTAATGGTGGTATGGGTAGAGGAGCATCAGGAAAGGGAAGAAATCCTCAATCTAAAGAATTTAGAAGTGGTTTCAGCAAAAATCAAGCAAATTCACAAAGTGGAAACAGTAATGTTCCTGGTGCAATGATACCTCTACAAAATTCGGAAAATTCTTCCAAAGGTCCACAAGGAGGTCCGGGAGGTCAGAATACACAAGGCAATTCCCAAAATCAAGGTGGTGGACCTGGCGGATCAAATGGACTTTCAGGAAGCTTTGGAGGACAGACAACAGCAGGTGTTACTAGATTATTTTCTAAAAATGTTTTGTCAGACCAGATAGTTTGGTTTTTACCTTTAGCTATATTTGGACTTGCTGCAGCTGTAATAGTAGAAAAGCTTAAATTTCCATTTGATAATAAGAAAAAATTAGGGGTAACATTATGGGCATTATGGCTGATACCTGAATTCATATATTTCAGCTGTACTAAAGGATTGTTTCATCCATATTATTTAAGTATGATGGCCCCTCCAATTGCAGCTTTATGTGGAATAGGACTTACTTCAATGTGGAAGCTATATAAGGAAGGCAGTATAAAATCATGGATAATGCCTGTAGCATTTATTGTAGAAGGATTGGTACATCTTTTGATGTTATCTTATTTTACTACTATATCCACTATTATAAAATCTATAATTATAGCAGCTATCATATTGTGTTTTGCATCTTCTGCACTGCTTATAATATACAGATTAGTCAAGAAAGGAAATTTGGAACAAGGTAATAATGAAGGGTTTGCTAAAATATTTGGAGCACTTGCACTTGTAGGAATTTTAGTAACACCTGCTATCGGCTCTGCTGCTGCTATAACTCACAGCTTGAGTTCTTTGCCTGCTGCAGGATTGGAGCTTTTATCAAATGGAAAATCGAACAATTTCATGATGATGGATGGACAGAATAGCAGTAGGAATTCAAAGCTTATAAAATTCCTTGAAAGTCATACTTCAAATGAAAAATATGCTCTTGTAGTTTCAAGTTCTGCTTCTGCTGAAGATATAATAATTGAAAGCGGCAAAAGCGTAATGGCTCTTGGAGGTTTCTCAGGATCTGACAAGATACTTTCTCTTGATCAATTTAAACAAATGGTTAAAAAAGGTGAGGTGAGATATGTACTTACAGGAGGTATGGGAGGAAGAGATTCTCAGGATATAATGAATTGGATTCAGAAAAATGGCAAAGCTGTTTCAACTACTGAATGGAAAGATACTACTAATTCTCAAGCTCAAAAAAGTGAAAGTTCTACTAATAATACTGCTAATAGTGAAATAGATAGTAACTCAACAAGAAACAGCAACTTACATTTTCAAGGAATGGGCCGCATGGACAATGAAACACTGTATGATTTAAAAGGCACTGTAAAATAGAGGTAGAGTTTCTAAACAAAAAAATAAACTTATACTCCGGATATTTTTAATAATTAAAAATTAAGAGTTAAGAATTAATAGTTATGGATGATTTTCTTCCGTTAGTACTTCAGAAAATATGAAACATAGCATCACTTATCCAAAGATTCAATAAGTTTCAAATTTAAAATTTTTCGCAGCGTAGAGGAGAAAAATTCACCTTTACTATTCATTCTTAATTATCAATTCTTAACTTAAAAATATGATTGTGTATAAGTTGATTCTTTTTATGATAATGTTATAATTAAAATGAAAATTAATGTTGTAAAATAAAATTTAATAAATAATAGTATAGGTTTAATTATATTTAATTAAAAGGGAATCAGGTAAAAATCCTGAACTATCTTGTAGCTGTATTAGGTGAATTTAAGTAGGACAAGCCACTTGTAAATAGGGAAGGCGTACTTAGATGATGAAGCTTAAGTCAGAAGACCTGCCTATATAATAGGCCATTAACTCTACAAGTGATAGGGGGCATTGTAATAAATAAAGCATTTATTACTTATGTTTTATGTGTGAATACCTTTTAACACTTAGTTAAAAGGTTTTTTAGGTATATAGTAAAGTTATATTTTAATTATAATAATATAGTTGTAATATTGGAGTTGATAAAATGATACAACTTATAGGGGTAAAAAGTGAATGTGATATTGAAATAAGGCAAAGGTTCTCTATTGTATCGTCAAAATTAGAAAATAAGTTAAAGAATGTTTATAAAATTACGGGAAACGTTTTAATTTTGAGTACTTGTAACAGAACAGAAATATATGTGGATTCTAATACACAAGGGGAAGAAATAATAAATGCTGTATTTAATGCTTTAGGTTGGAGTATAGAACTTACTACATATACCTTCTATGCAAAGAATAAAGATGCTATTAAGCATTTAATGGAAGTAAGTTGTGGTTTCCATTCTAAAATTTTGGGAGAAGATCAAATTTTAGGACAAATTAAGACTGCATATAATATGGCATTAAAAGCTAAGACTATAAAAGGACAGCTTCAGAGGCTATTTCAGAATGCAATAACTTGTGGTAAGAAGTTTAAGAATGACTGTGAAATGTATAAAATACCTGTATCTGTACCATCAATAGCTGTTAAAGAGGCAGAAAAGAGCAAAGTAAAAAGGTATATGGTAATTGGGTTTGGAGAAATAGGAAAGCTTGTACTCAAATATTTAGCTGGTTTGAATACTGAAATTGTATATATCGTAGTGCGTGATTTGAATAAAGTTAAAGACTTATATGAAAATTGTAATTGGATTAAGTTTATAACTTTTAAAGAAAGAAAAGCTTATTATAGCAATGTGGATTGTATTATAAGCTGTACTTCTGCACCTCATGCTGTAGTCTACAAAGAAGAACTTCCTAAAAAGAAATTTCTCATATTTGATCTTGCAGTACCTAAAGATGTAGATGCAGATGTATTAACTCTTCCGGATGTAAAAGTATATGACATAGATAATATAAGTAGCATTGATGAAAATAATAAGATTATGCGAAAAGAAAAGATGGAAAAGTACAGGTATATCATCAAGGAATATATAGATGAATTCATAAAATGGCAGTCCTTAGATGAGCTTTCACCGGAAATACAGAAGATGAAAAATTTCGGAAGTGAAATATGTGAAAAGAGAATAGAGACTTTTAAAAATAAAAGGTATACAAAGGATAATGAAGTACTCGTACAAACTATGATACAGAGTACAGCCAAAGTTTATATAAACAGGGCTATAGATGTATTAAAAGAAGCAAAACTTCAAGGAAAAGAAGATGAATATTTAAAGCTTATAAATAAAATATTCTGTTAATGATGAAGAAATGGAGATGTAAAACTTAATGAGAAATGATGATATATTTAATGAATCTAAATTATACATGCCAGGAGGAGTAAATAGTCCTGTTAGAGCATTTAAAGATGTGCCATTGAATCCACCTGTTATAAAGAGGGGAAAAGGAGCTTATATCTATGATGAAGATGATAATAAATACATAGATTTTGTATGTTCCTGGGGCCCTATGATTTTGGGACACTGTGATGATGATGTGGTAAAGGCTATAAAGGACACGAGTGAAAATGCTATATCTTTTGGTGCTACTACAGAGCTTGAATTGGAGCTCGCAAAATATGTATGTACTACTTTGGATAATGTAGAAATGCTTAGAATGGTAAATTCAGGAACAGAAGCAACTATGAGTGCAGTAAAGCTTGCTAGGGGATGTACTGGAAAAAATAAGATAATAAAATTTGCAGGCTGTTATCACGGCCATTTTGATGATTTTTTAGTAGAAGCAGGTTCTGGAGTCATGACAGAAGGAATTCCGGGAAGTGCTGGAGTTCCTGAAGACAGTGTAAAAAATACTCTAATAGCTAAATATAATGATCTTTCTAGTGTGGAGAAAATTTTTGAGAAACATGGCAAAGATATTGCAGCAATTATAGTGGAACCAGTAGCAGGAAATATGGGGGTAATTCCTGGAGATGCCAGTTTCTTAAAGGGGCTTCGCAGTATTTGTGATAAAAATGGAAGCTTGCTTATTTTTGATGAAGTAATGAGTGGATTTAGAGTGGCCTATAAAGGTGCTCAGAGCATTTATGGAATAAAACCAGATATAACTACTTTTGCAAAAATTATAGGAGGAGGTCTTCCTTGTGGTGCCTACGGCGGTAGAAAAGAAATTATGGAGAAACTTTCACCAATGGGACCTGTTTATCAGGCAGGAACGATGTCCGGAAATCCTCTTGTAATGGCTGCAGGAATTGCAACTTTAAAGAAATTACATGACAATCCTGATTACTATGAACATCTTGAAAAATTAGGTGCAAAATTGGAACAGGGAATAAAAGATGTAGCAAAAAAGAAGGACATAAATGTTGTAGTAAATAGGTGCGGAGCAATGTTTGCTATATTCTTTACTAAAGATTCAGAAGTTAGAAATTATGAAGATGCTAAAAAATGTGATACTGCTCTTTTTGCGAAGTATTTTCAACATATGATAAGCAAAGGCATTTATATTGCTCCTTCTCAATTTGAAGCTGTATTTTTAAATGTAAAGCATACTGAAGGGAATATTGATAAATTCTTAGAGGCATTTAGTACGTTTGAAGCCTAAAGTGTAGATTACTAAACAAAAAATAAATTTATGCTCCGAATATTTTTACAAACACAAACACGTTAAATATTTTAATAAGCCTAAGTAAAAAATTCTAAAAAAGCTAAGAACTTTTGAAAACTCGTACCTCAGACAATTCAAAAGTTCTAAGTTTTTACGAATTTTTTCCTAAGGCTTATGTACAAAATATTTAAAAGAGCATCATTATTGTAAAAATATGCCTGCGTATAAGTTGATTTTTAAGTTAGAAACTAAACCTTACAGTTTAAAAATTAAAACAAATTTTCAAATCAACTAAATTAATCTTGCTATAAGTACTATCAGATGTGAAGCAGGCACTAATATTAATTGTGCTAATATACTTCCGATAATCAATCCACCCACAATAAAAATTATGCAGCGGTTAAATTCCAATTCTGTACGTTCTCCTCTTATCACATCATCTGTCATCATAGATAAATATGGATCAATAAATATAAACATGAATATTGTTGAAATACTGTTAATTACAGATGCTAAAGTGCTGCAAGTGGTTCTTAAACTAGGATCTAAGCATCCAGCATATAATGATGATAAAATACTTATACTAGATATAGAAAATGCAATAATGTTTAATAAAATTATCTTTTTAGGAGTTTTTCTAAAGTTCCTTAATTCAGATAAATTTTCTTTTTTGGGAATTGAAATACTATTTTTAAACTGCTCAATTCCTGATTTTGAAAATGCATGAATCATCAATTTAGGTAAAGATCTATAAATACTAAATGATATAACCAATTTGCTAAATATTTTTATAAAAGTTGGCATTAAAATTGCACCAACTATTGTGGCTAAAGTAATAGAAAAAACTATCCATCTAAAAATATACAGTAAGTTACTAGAATGACCTGTATTTATGCCATTTTCAATAGTTTTTGCTAACAATGGAGCTTGAATAGTATTAGCTGTTCTTTGTATAAGTACAAAAATATTAAATACAGCAAAAGATACTGCAATTCTACCAGTTTTTATTCCCACAGTTCTAGTAGAATATGCTAATGTTCCTATAACATAAATAATAAAAGTTAGGATAAAAACTAAATATACTTGTATTGTCATTTTTCTTACCACCTTAGGGCTTTTATTAGTTTATTTCATAAATTTGTATATGCAAATTATATCACAATTTTAATTTTGATAGGAACTTATAAAATGAAAATAGTACATACATATATAAAGGTGGATAGTCACCAGACCTTGCATTTGTATAAAATTAAGAAATTTTCCACTTTATAATGATACTTAGTTTGTTGTCTTTTAAATTAGCAGTAATGCTGTGTCCCATCTGTTCAACCAAAGCTTTTGTTATGGCAAGACCTAATCCAGTGTTTTTACCTGTTCTCGTACGATCTCCTGTAAAAAATCGTTCAAATAGGTGATCTATATCGTCTGGTTTTAAGTTATCGGCATTATTCGCAAATGTAGTTACAATGTAATTTCCATCTTTTTTTAGAGATACGGAAATAAACTTATTACCGTGTTTTAAAGCATTTTGAATGAGATTTGAAAATACACGTCTTATTGCATTTTCATCTCCTATAATTTCAGATACACTTTCATCAATTTCAATTAAAGGTTCAATTTCTTTATTTGTAAAATCGTTGTAAAAAGATGCTATTAGTTCGCAGAGTATATTTGAAAGTGAGATAGACTCTAATTCAAAAGCATATTCATTAGCTTCAAGCCTTGATAGGTCAAAAAAACCTGATATAAGCATTTTTAAAGATTTTGCACGATTTAGTATGATGTCCATATATTCATTTTTTTCATCTTTTGATAGGTCATCACTTTTTATAAGTTGAATATATCCTATAATGGAGGTAAGGGGAGTACGCAGGTCATGGGAAATGTTTGCTATAGCCTGCCTGAGTTCCATATCCATATGTTTGTACTTTACTTCTGTCTGCTGTTTTTTATCTATATTTTTGTTTATTTCTATGGCTAAATTTTGAAGACTGCGGTTTTGAAAGGACAATGTCACTTTTTGGTTTGTATCTATGTCGTTTATTTTCTTCAAGTTGACAGTTATATGTTTGATTTCACTTCTTGTAAGAAAAAGCAGGGTGATACTTATACCTGCCAAAATTCCTAATAAAATTATAATAAACAAGTACATATATATCACCCTTTCAAGTTATTTGATTTCCATTTTTCTAAATATTATAATACCTATTATAGTAAAAATAATAGTATATGCAAATCCCAGTCCTGCAGAAGGGAGCATTTGCAGCAAAGTTAAGTTTGGATTTTTTATTGGAGTTAGCGCATTTATGTTAGTAGTAATTAAAATGTTGTAAATTCCATAAAATTTATTGGATACAAGTGCACAAAGCAATTTTATAAAATTGCCCATTAAAGCAAATATAGCTGCATAAGTATAGGCATATGCATATTGATTTTTTAATATAAAGCTGAGGAATACACCAAAACTAATTGCAGCTATATAAAGTGGTATGGCGCATAAAATCCTTAATGATAAGTTTATTAAAAATGCAGGACTTAAATTTCCGGGTTTAAGAAATAAAAAGGTGCTTCCTACAAAAAAAATTAATACTAATAAGCAGGTTATAAAAGATAAAATTATAGGAATAATTACTTTTGAAATATATAGTTTTTCTCTTGATAAGCCTGAAACCATTACATTTCTTAAGGTTTTATCCTTTAATTCTTCTGTGACATCAATATACATCATAACTAGAAAAACTACTGCAGGAAGGCAGCTCATAGCCATATCCAGAGATTCAAAAACTGTGACTTTAGGACCTGTAAATAGTGCATTTGCGCTCACTGATAGTAAAACTAGGACTAATAGAGTAACTTTATAAGAAAGTCTATTTAAACCTTTGTAAAGTTCAGCTTTTATATAATTAAGCATTGATGTCACCTCCAATTAAATCCATGAAGTAATTTTCTAGATTTCCACATGTCTTACTTATGGAATATACTTTAATACCATTTTTTATAAAAGCTTCACTTATCATTTCAGGCTTATCTAGGTATTTAAAAATCTTAATTTCGTTCTCAGGAAGCACTTGATAGGAAGTGCAGTTTAAATTCTTTTCAAGTATAAGAGAAGCATGAGCTGCATCGTCTACTTTTACCGACAAATATTCTCTGCACTTTTCCTCTAAATCCTTTGCAGAAATCTGTTCTATGAGTTTCCCATTATCTATAAAGCCATAAGTAGTAGCAAGCTGAGAAAGTTCTCCCAAAATGTGGCTTGAAATTAATATAGTTGTATTTTTTTCTCTGTTTAATTTTTTTAATATATCTCTAAACATTACTATTCCAACAGGATCAAGACCATTTATAGGTTCATCTAAAATTAAAAAATCTGGACTTGCAATTAAAGCTAGGGCCAGGCCAAGACGCTGCTTCATGCCAAGAGAATAATGTTTGAATTTTTTATTACCTGTATCTGAAAGACCCACTATATTAAGCACTTTATCCACACAGTCTTTTTCAGGAATTCCTTTTTGAATTCTATAGTATTCAAGATTTTTTTTGCCTGAGAGGTAAGGAAAAAAGCTGGGTGTTTCTATTATGCAGCCTGTTCTCATTCGCTCTTTGTTTAATTCGTCTTTGCTGGTTCTTGAAAATAATTCTATTTCACCGTTATCTTTCAAAGAAAGACCTGTTATTATTCTCATAAGGGTTGTCTTGCCAGCGCCATTTTTGCCGACAAGACCGTATATGTCACCTTTACTTATTTTAATATTTACATTATCAAGTGCCTTGTGATTTTTGTATTTTTTAGTAAGATTTTTTGTATGAAGCACTAAATTATTCATGATATCAACCTCCGTTTTCTTGTTGATTTTATATTAGAACAAAATCAGCAAGATACATTAAAGAAAAACTTAAGAAATCATTAAGTTTAATCTTTCATCTTAAAACCTATTCCCCAAACAGTATGTATGTATTCTGTGTCCGGGTCAATTTTAGCTATTTTGGAGCGAAGGTTGCTCATATGCACATTTATGGTGTTATCATCACTTATAAATTTGTCTTTCCATACATGTTCAAATAAATTAGCTTTTGTAAATACTTTTTTGGGGTAAGACATTAGAAGTTCTAGTATACAAAATTCCCTTATAGTTAATACTACTTCCTGAGAATTTATAAAAATTTTGTGATTTTCCCGGTCTAAGGTCATATTTTTA
Organism: Clostridium sp. AWRP; assembly: GCF_004006395.2. NCBI lineage: Bacteria > Bacillati > Bacillota > Clostridia > Eubacteriales > Clostridiaceae > Clostridium > Clostridium sp. AWRP. The sequence goes on from NZ_CP029758.2 coordinate 417,497, forward strand.
TAGGTTAATATGTTTTGTTTTTCATTTGAGTTTGAAAATATCATATACCTTCTAAGTTGGGCACAAACTCTTGCCAGTACTTCTTCTACATCGAAAGGTTTTGATATGAAATCATCTGCTCCTAGTTTTAAGACTTCAATTTTTGTTTCTTGAGCTGTTTTTGCAGATATTACAATGACAGGCATAGTTTTAATCTTTCGTATTTTTTCTATAAGCTTTTCTCCTGTAATGCCAGGTAGCATCAAATCAAGTAAGACTAGCTGAAAGTCATATTTTTCAATACACATTTCAGCTTCGGTACCTGAAAATGCCCTACGGACATTGTAATTGTTTTTTTCTAGTATTCTGCATAATAACTTATTTATATCTGTATCATCTTCTACTATTAAAATGTTTATATTTTTGTTCATAGGTATTCCTCCAGAGTTTTTGAGTTAAGACAATTATAACATTTTTAGATAGGATGTATTGACATAATAAATGGTCACGTCTATAATTAAAATCATAATTGAATATAAATCTTGAACTTATCAAGAGTGATTGAGGGAACGGGCCCTATGAAATCCAGCAACCAGTACAGTGTATAATGGTGCTAAATCCTGCAGCGAGAGCTGAAAGATGAGAGAAATTTTGAGTTAACCAAGTCTGAGATTTTTCTCGGGCTTTTATTTTTTCTTAAAATTGATATGGGAGGTTAAAGAAGATTGATAGATATTAATAATGTAGGCAAAAGTTTTAACAATAAAAGTGTGCTGAAAAGTATAAATCTTCATATACAAGAAGGTGAAATATTTGGAATAGTTGGTCACAGTGGTGCTGGAAAATCTACGCTTTTAAGGTGCTTGAATGGTCTTGAAAGCTATGACACAGGAAGCATAAAGGTAATGGATAAAGAAGTAAAAGACTTAAAAGGTAAAGAAATAAGGACTTTTAGAAAAAACCTGGGAATGATATTTCAAAATTTTAATTTGTTAAACAGAAAAAATGTATATGATAATATCTCACTTCCGCTTGAAGTCTGGGGATTAGAAAAAAGTAAAATAAAAACAAGGGTAAAGGAATTGCTAAATTTAGTAGGCCTTAGTGATAAAGCAAAGAGCATGCCCTCTGAATTAAGCGGCGGACAAAAACAAAGAGTAGCTATTGCAAGAGCTTTGGCACTAAATCCAAGTATACTTCTTTGTGACGAAGCTACATCTGCCCTTGATCCAAATACTACAAAGTCAATACTTGAGCTTTTAAGAAAAATAAACAATGAATTTAAAATAACTATAGTAGTAGTAACTCATCAGATGGAGGTTATAAAAGAAATATGCAGTAAAATTGCCATTATTGATGAAGGTGAAATAAAAACTTCGGGAAATGTAGAAGAAATATTTTTAAAACCAGGGAAAAATCTAAAGAAGCTGCTTGGAAATGATAGTTTACTTCCGGATGAAGGTATAAACATAAGAATATTCTTTCCTAAGGAAATAAGCCAGGATAATTTGATAACCTCTATGGCTATAGATTTGAACATAAAATTTTCTATAGTATGGGGAAAACTTGAAAGATTTCGCAGTGATGTTTTAGGAAGTCTGGTTATAAATGTAAATGATAAAGATAAGGAAAGTATATGCGATTATCTTTCTTCAAAAAATGTTAATTGGGAGGTAGAGTAAACATGGGATTTAGTGAAACATTTCAAGAAATACTACTTCCTGCTATTGGACAAACATTTTATATGGTTATAGTTTCTACAATACTTGCAGTAATTATAGGATTTATACCTGCTATTTTGCTAGTTGTAACTGAACCTGGTGGATTAAAGCCTAATAAAGTGGTATACAAGATACTGGATGCAATAGTAAATTTATTGAGATCATTTCCTTTTATAATACTTATGATAGCAATTTTTCCTTTTACAAAACTTATTGTTGGAAAAACCATAGGTACAACAGCAGCAATAGTTCCTATTACAATAGCAGCAGCACCTTTTGCATCGAGAGTAATTGAATCTTCACTTAAAGAGATAGACCCGGGAATAATAGAAGCTGCAAAGTCTTTTGGCGCAAGTAATATGCAGATAATATTTAAAGTTATGATTAAAGAAGCACTTCCATCTATAGTGCTTGGTATAACACTTACTGTAATAAGCGTAGTTGGATGTTCAGCTATGGCAGGTACAGTAGGTGGAGGTGGACTTGGAGATGTGGCAGTAAAGTATGGATATTATAGATTTCAGACTGACATAATGGTATACACTGTAATAATACTCATAATTTTTGTCCAGGTACTTCAAACTATAGGAAATCTTATATATAAAAAGCTTAACAAATAATTATTTGTTTGATAAAGTAATTATTGTAGAATCACTTTAAAAATATATTTATGGGAGGAAATTAGAATGGCTAAAATAGAATTACCATACCATAAAAAAATAATAGAAGCTGAAATAGATGACAACAACTTACTTGGTATACTTGAATCAAAAGCAAGCGAATATAAAGCAGAGATTGGCCAATTGGAAATAGTAGAAAAAGCTCTTGACAATCCTGTAAATTCATCTAAACTTGAACAATTGGCTGAGAATAAGAAAAATATAGTTATAATAAGCAGCGATCATACAAGACCTGTTCCTAGTAAAATTATTATGCCTGAACTTTTAAGAAGAATAAGGAGCACAAATTCTGATGCTAATATTACTATACTAGTTGCTACAGGCCTTCATAGGGCGACTACTAGGCAGGAACTTGTAGATAAATATGGAGAAGATATAGTAAAAAACGAAAAGATAGTAATACATGATGCACAGAATGAAGATAATCTGGTAAAGATAGGTACATTACCATCTGGTGGAGAACTTATAGTAAATAAACTTGCAGTTGAAGCAGATCTTTTGATTGCAGAAGGATTTATAGAATCTCATTGTTTTGCTGGCTTTTCAGGAGGTAGAAAGAGTGTGCTGCCTGGAATAGCCTCTGCCAAGACCATCCTGGCAAATCACTGTGCAGAATTTGTAGCACATCCTTCTGCAAGAGTTGGCAATTTAAAAGGTAATCCTGTTCATAAGGACATGCTATATGCAGCTAAAAAGGCAGGATTGGCTTTTATAATAAATGTAGCACTAGATGAAGATAAAAAGATAATAAATGCTTTTGCAGGTGATACGAATGATGCCCATGTAAAAGGCTGTGAATTTGTGTATAATTTATCAAAAGTGAGTAAATTAGTAGGTGATGTTTCCATTTCTACTAACGGAGGGTATCCGCTTGACCAAAATATATATCAATCCGTTAAGGGGATGGCAGCAGCTGAGGCCAATTGTAGGGATGGCGGCGTAATAATAATGGTGTCTGCTTGCAGTCAAGGTCATGGTGGTGAAACCTTTTATAATAATTTAGCTAATTTGAATACCCCAGAAGAATTCTTAAAAAAAGTTTCAGAAGTTTCCAGAAATAAAACTGTGCCTGATCAGTGGGCATCTCAGATGCTTGCGAGTATACTTTCCAAACATACAGTAATTGTTGTAACAGATATGTGTGATTCTAAAATAATAAAGAATATGCACATGCAGCAGGCAGATACTTTTGAAGAAGCTCTAGAAAGGGCATATGATATTGTGGGGAAAGATGCTAAAGTTGTGGTTATACCAGATGGACTTGGGGTAATTGTAGACTAAAATGTTTTTAAAAAGTTCAAAGTTCAAATATCAAAGTTGAAATAATGATGATTTCTTTCGTACCTCAGAAAATCTATAATTTTAATATTTCCGACGTTAGGAGGAAAAGTATCATTACCTGTTATTTATTCTTTGTTATTTGTTCTTTAGTAATAAATTAAAAAGGTTATTGTATAATGAGGAAAAATACATTATACAGTAGCCTTTTTACATAATTTTCCGCAAAAAAATGTAAAAAACTATTGAACATGTTTTCTATTTGTTATATATTATATATAACAAATAGAAAAGGAGGGACGCCATGTTAGTGCAAATAGATTTTGAATCAGAAATGCCTATATATGAACAGCTTAGGAGGCAAATAATAGAAGGAATAGCCTCTGGTAATCTAAAACTAGGAGAGAGCCTTCCTTCTGTAAGACAACTGGCAGAAGATATTGGAATAAATCTTCATACAGTAAACAAAGCATATAATGCGTTAAAGTCAGATGGCTACTTGAATGTAGATAGGAGAACAGGAGCTGTAGTAAGTGGAACATTCCCTGAAAGTACAGAGGAGTTTGACAAAAAACTTAAGGAGGAATTTATTTACTTGATATGTGAAGCTCATTTAAGGGGAAAAAAGATGGAAGATATTTTAAGTCTGTGTTCCGATATATTTAAGCAATATATTAAAAAAGATAAATAACTACTAAGGTGGGTGAAATTAAATGAAAGATAATTTGTTTATGTGTATATATTTATTTTTTATTTTTGTGATAATACTCGTAATCAATATGTTGACTCCTAAATTTACAAGAAAAGAAATTGTATTTGGAGTAAGAATCCCTGAAGATAAGATTGATTCAGATGAAATTAAGCATATAAAAGCACAATTTGTAAAGAATAATTTAATTATAGGAATTCCTTTTATTATTTTATTTAGTGTTTTAAATTATAGTGTTTTAAATGTAGGTATGATTTTGTTTACTACTTTTGCCTTTGTATTCATAATTTTTCTAATATATCTTATATCAAACAGAGCTATGAAAAATCTTAAGTCACAAAAGTTGTGGTTTCAAGGCAAAAAACAGGTTGTAACTGTAGACACTAGCTTTTCTAGAAGCAAAAGTAATATGCTTGTATCAGCTTGGTTTTTCTTGATACCTGCAGCTATCATTATAGTAAATATAATTTTAGGATATATGAATTATGGCTCTCTACCTTATAAAGTTCCTACACACTGGGATTTTTCCGGTAATGTAACAGGATATCAATTTAAATCCAGGTTTCTAATTTGGGAGATGCCAATTACTCAGATTTTTACTACTTTTATATTTTTTATAGTCTACAAGGGAATTGGATGGTCAAAACAGCAGATTAGTTCTATAGACCCAGAAGCATCTGTAAAGAAAAATAGTATATTTAGAAGAAGCTGGTCCATATATATGGTTACCTTTGCTGTAGTAACTAATCTTTTACTAACTGTTGCTACTGTTCAGATATTTAGAGTATTTAATGTAAGTAATACCTTTTCAATCATCATAATAGTGGGTTTTCTACTAGTTACAATTTTAAGTAGTATAGTTCTAGCTTTTAAAATTGGTCAGGGTGGAAGCAATATAAAATTTAAGAATGATGATGAAAAAATCAAATCTAATTTTGGAGATAAAGATGATGATAAGTGCTGGGTACTAGGAAATAGTATATATTATAACAAGAATGATCCATCCTTATTTGTGGAAAAAAGATTTGGCATAGGCTGGACTATAAATGCAGGCAGGCCACTTGGAATGGCTATATATATAGGCATTATTGTGATTATAATTGTAACTATAGTAATTTCTGTTTTTAGTGGAAAGTAACATGAAGTAATTAATTCACAATGCACGATGCACAATTCACAATTAAGGATGATTTTCTGTTGTCACAGAAAATCTAAAAATTTAATGTTCATACCACTTAGTTTTTAGACTTTTCATAGCATTAGCGGAGAAAAATCTACCGAAATTGTGCATTGTGAACTGTGAACTGTGAATTAGTTAAAGTTTCACATTTACAAGTTGATGTGTTAAAATATTTTATATAATGATAAAATATAGTTAAAAATTGAAAGTTGAGGGCTATGGATGATTTTTCTCTGTTAACATTTTGGAAAATCGACATTTATTTTTAACTCTTAACTTTATGTTTATAGAGATCTTAATTAAAGTTTAAACTTATACATAAAATGTAATGACAAAATTGAGAACATCTTTATACTTGTCAAAAGTTTTTATGGTGCTGAAATTTGTGATTACACGATTTGTATAAGGTAACTTTTAATCTAGAAAATCTATAATTGTGAATTGTGCACTGTGAAATGTGAATTGAAAAAAGGGGGCAATTTTTATGATATCCAATAAAATGAAAGAACATGTATCTAAAAGTTCTATAATAAGAGCTATGTTTGAAGAAGGAAAGAGACTAGCTTCAATTTATGGGGAAGAAAATGTATTTGACTTTAGTTTGGGGAATCCAAATGTAGAACCACCTGAGGCTATAAAAAAGGCTGTAAATGAAATCATGTCCGAGGAATCTCCAAATATGGTTCATGGGTACATGAGCAATTCAGGTTATGAAGATGTAAGGGCTAAAATCGCAGAACACATAAATAACAAATACAATTTGAAGCTTACTGAAAATAATTTGGTAATGACCTGCGGTGCAGCAGGAGGACTTAATATAATTTTCAAAACTCTTTTGAATCCAGGAGATGAAGTTATTACATTTTCACCCTTCTTTGGAGAGTATGAGAATTATGTAGATAATTTTGGTGGTAAACTTGTAATAGTACCTTCAAATACAGAAACTTTTGAGCCAGATTTAAATGCATTGGAGCAATCCATAAATGCTAAAACAAAAGCAATAATCATAAATTCACCAAACAATCCTACAGGAATAATTTATTCGGAAAAGCTTATTAAAGATTTATCACAGCTTTTAGACAAGAAACAGGAACAACTTGGTACCAGTATATACTTAATTTCAGATGAACCCTACAGGGAAATAGCTTATGATGGAGTAAAGGTTCCATACATATTGAATTATTATAGAAATTCTATGGTAGGCTATTCTTATAGCAAATCCCTTTCGCTTCCAGGTGAGAGAATAGGATATGTAGTTTGCAGTAGTGATATGGATGATTTTAAAGATGTAATGCCTGCCCTTAATGTGGCAAATAGAATTTTAGGTTTTGTAAATGCACCATCTTTATTTCAAAGGGTAATTGCAAAATGTCTGGATTCAAGCGTAGATATGAATATATATAAGAAGAACAGAGATTTACTATACAATCATCTTGTTAAAATAGGATTTTCCTGTGTTAAGCCTGAAGGTGCCTTTTATTTATTCCCTAAGTCATTAATTGCTGATGATGTTGAATTTGCAAAGGAAGCAAAAAAATTTAACCTGCTCATAGTTCCAGGCTCATCCTTTAAATGTCCTGGTCACTTTAGACTTTCCTATTGTATTTCTTATGATAAAATAGAGAAATCTTTAGACAGTTTTGATAAACTTGCAAAGAAATATCTTTAAATATAGCTCCTAAATAAAAATAAACTTATGCTGCGGATATTTTTTAATAATTAAAAATTAAGAGTTAAGAATTAATAGTTATGGATGATTTTCTTCCGTTAGTACTTCAGAAAATCTAAAATATAGCACCAATTAGAACTTGAATGTTTAATATTGGCTGCAGTATTTATTACTGTAGGCTTTCTAACTAAAAAATCAACTTATACGTAAAGATATTTTTACAATAAACAAGAACATTTAAATATTTTGTATATAAGTCTTAGTGGAAAATTTATAAAAAAAACTAAGGACTTTTGAATTGTTTGAGGTACGAGTTTTCAAAAGTCCTTAAGTTTTTATAAATTTTCTGCTTAGACTTATCAAAATATTTAACGTACTTGTGATTGTAAAAAATATCCGAAGTATAAGTTGATTTTTTTGCTTAAGATCCCTACAAGGTCTAGTATGTGAATATTAGTTTCCCAACTCTTAAAGCAATGGGTTTTGACCAGAGCCAAGTATTTGTAGTTGAATCATCAAAATAATAAATAGCTCCTTTTGTTGGATCAGAACCATATAATGCTTCTAAAGCAGCTTTCCTAGAACTATCAGAAGCAGGTTTGTTTATCCATCCATTTAATACTGGAGTAAATTGATAATATCCATAGGATACCTGGTATATTACGTCTTTTAATGTAGATGGAAACTGAGAACTTTGAACTCTATTTATAACTGCAGCAGCTACGGCTACTTTAGCTGTATAAGGTTCACTTTCTGCTTCAGCAGTTACAAGTCTTGCAAGCAAATCTACCTCGTTGTCAGTACAGGAAATTATATATTTTGGAGAGGCTGTCTCTTTAAAAACGTAACCTGAAGGAATGTTTAATACTTGTCCAGGGTAGATATAACTGCTTACATTACTATTGGCAGCAATTAAAGTATCAAGAGATATGCCAAATTTTTTTGATATCAAGTAAAGCGTATCAGAGGCTTGTACAGTATAGGTCTTTGAATTAATATATAGAGCTTGACCTGGATATATACTAGTTCCACTTAAGCCATTGTTATTAATGATTGTAGTTGCATTTGTTTTAAATAATACTCCTATTTTAAATAGAGAGTCACCAGGTTTTACAGTGTAACTGGCTGCATGTACTTGAGTAAAAGATAATGTGCACAACAATGCGGCAAATAACATTGTCCTGATTTTTTTAAAATTCATAAATATAGATCCCCCTTAATTTTGCCTGCGAGGTTAGTTGACGGGTTCGGGATTGGGATACCCCTACTTTTTAGTAAAAAAGATTCACCCCAAAAAATAATTATCCCCCGCATCTCATTCCTGAGATTTAGGCTTGTCTATGTTTGCTATTCTAACAGCATTCCCAGAGTATATCCATATTAAATAGATGGAACTATTGACATAAAAAAACTTCAACATAAATTTAATACTCTTATAGAAGTAATTGTTGTAATAGTAATTTTTCACTGCGAATTGTCAACTGCATTGAAACCTAACTCAACTTTCACAGTTTAAAAACTTTACGACCTAAATGAATTCACAATTCACAGTTCACAATGCACAATTTCGGTAGATTTTTCTCCGCTGTGTTGCGAAAAATTTTAAATTCAAAGCTTATTGAAGCTTTGCTTCAATGGTGCTATATTTTAGATTTTCTGAAGTTTTAACGGAAGAAAATCATCCTTAATTGTGAACTGTGCATCGTGCATTGTGAATTAATTGCTTCACAATTTTTTTATATTAAGTAAAAATTTTATATATGTGTGAAAATTAATAATATAACTTCTCGTTATTAAAAGTGATAATATAGTTATATAATAAAAATTCAAATGTGATTAAATAGGAGAATATTATGGAAAATTGTATAACCTATTTTCTTAGAGATGAATCTAAAAATTCAAATGAATACTACAAGTGTATATCCAACTTTTCAAATGAAGTCGTGGAAAAAATTCAAATAGAAGCAGATAATATAATAGAAGACTTTATAAATTTTATTAAGAATAATAGTATAGAAGAACTTAGAAGTAGAGAAGAGTATGAACTTGAATTCTTAATCATTGGAGTTTTATGGAGAACTTATATAACAAAAGCTTTAAAGGCAGATAGACTGTCTTTGAATGTTTTAAAACTTCTATTTAATTTAAGGACAAAATCAAAATTTTTAAGAAAAAGTGCCGATAATTTAAGGGGAAGGCTTGCCTGTAAATATCTTTTAAAGAAAGAAGTAAAGCCTTCTTCTGTGTCTTATGGTGAAAGCGACTTTGAAAAATTACTACTTTGGTTAACTGCTTCAGGGGAATTCAAATATGAATGTAAGAGAATGAACACATGGCTGCTATTTTTAAAAAATAGCAGTGAAGAATATATTATAAAAGTAAACAAGTGTGCCTTTAAAATATCACTGTGGTTTGAAAAAAGATCCAGGGAGGTACTCGGCTTGTATACTCCAAATGTACAGAAATTTTTAAACACCAACTATAGGTTTTATGGAATAAGAGAGGATAATATTTTATGTGGTAGGAAGGAAGTTGAGTACCATCTAAATATGGTGGGAGCAGAGATATTAAGTAATGCATTTAGAAAGTTATTTGTTAAGACAAAGGAAAGAAAAGTACTCCTGCCTGCTTGCATTTGCTTAAAACCAGAAGGGGTATGCAAGAGAAAAAAGGTCAAAGATGGTTTCTTGTGTGGAAATTGTTCTAAAAGCTGCAGGGTAAATGAGCTTACGAAACTTGGAAAATCCCATAACTTTCAAGTTCTAATTGTTCCCCACGAAACCGATGCCTTTTCAAATGCAAAAAATATTAGATATGGAGATGTGGGCGTTGTAGGCGTGGCTTGTGTACTCAACCTAATAGAAGGTGGGCTAAAGGCTAGGAACTTAAACCTTGTCCCACAATGTGTTATCCTTGATTATTGCGGATGCAAAAGTCATTGGGATAACAATGGAATACAGACGGATATCAACTGCAAAAAGTTATTTGAAATTTTGCGAGTTGATGAAAACATGTGATGTTCTTTATATAAAGCTATTAGGCTCTGGTACTTTTAGATTTTTTATTAATAGCATTATTTGCTATAAATAAAGATAAAATTAAAGCAATAACAAGAACGAAAGTTTCAATTGTAAAAGCGTGCTTTACTCCGAATACTAAACTTAAAGCTTGACTCTTTGTATTAGATGGATTGCCTGCAGCAAATAAGTATTTTTTTTGGGATGCACTCATTATGGCAACAAATAAAGAAGTTCCGAATGCTCCTGCTATTTGCTGTAAGGTGTTCATTATAGCAGTTCCATGAGGATAGTATTTTGGAGATAATTGATTTAAACTATTAGTTTGTATAGGAGTATTTATAAGTCCAACAGCTATTAGAGATAAACAATGGAGCACAATAATAACAGGAATAGTTATACTCATAGATACAAAACGTGAAAGTAAAAAGAATGTAATAGTTGATATTGCATATCCAGGTATAATTAGTGCTTTAGGACCAAATTTGTCATATAAATGACCTGAAATTGGTGATATAATTCCGTTTATAAATCCACCTGGTAACATTAAAAGACCAGCAGTAAATGCGGTTAAACCCAGAGCGCCTTCAAGAAACATTGGCAAAATAAGCATAGTAGCAAAGTTAATCATGTGCATAATTATCATAAGTATACAGCCAAGGCTAAACATAGATTCTTTAAATGGATGCATGTCCAACACAGGTTCACTCATGTGTAATTGACGCAGTACAAATATGGCTAATGCTATACAAGAAATAATTATAGGAGCTGCTATTAAATATGTATAAGAGCTTCCAATATTACTAACACCGTATATAAATCCGCCGAATCCTATAGTAGAAAGTATAATTGATAAAAGATCTATAGGTGGTTTTGTAAGTTCTGTTACATTTTCGACATATTTGTAACCTAAAGCTAAAGATATAACTGAAAAAGGTAGTATTATAAAGAATAACCATCTCCAGTTGAGAGCTTGAATAATTAAGCCAGAAAGAGTTGGCCCAATAGCTGGTGCACAAAACATTACAAGATTAAATATACCAAGAGCTTTTCCACGTTTTTCTATAGGGTTTATAATCAATAAAGTATTTACTATATTTGGTATTAAAATACCAGTTCCAATAGCCTGAATTAATCGGCCTACTAGTAAAATTGAAAAAGCTGTAGAGAAGCCACTTATAATTGTTCCAAGCAAAAATATCGTTACAGAGGTTAGAAATAGCTGTTTTGTTGTAAAACTTTGAATAAGTAATGCAGAAACAGGAATTGCTATTCCCATAATAAGCATATATCCTGTACTAAGCCATTGTACAGTATTTGCAGATATACTAAATTGAACCATTAAATTTTTTAATGCCATATTTAGTAAGGTTTCATTTAACATACACAAAAATCCTGCCATGATTAGTGCGACAGTTATTGGTACTACATTATAATTCCTTTCTTCATAAATTGATTCTTCTAAACGTTCTTCCATAAAATTTCCTCCTAGTTAGTAATTAAATTAGTCATTTGCACAGTTGTGCAGATATTAGAATATATAAAAATCCTCCACTATGAAAAATACATTGTTACAATACAAAATAAAAATCATAATAGAGGAGGGTTAACCATGTTTTTATAAAGGTAAATAGCTTATTATTTTTTGCTAATTTTCTTCTCTTCTACAGATATGTTTTTTTCAAATTTATTTAGAGTGTCTATAAATAAATCTAATTGATCTTTTGAAATTTCATTTGTAATGTTTGTAAATAAGTGTTCAATGAATGGATATACTTCCTGTTTTAATTTTTTACCTTCAGGTGTAACGTAAATTAAAAATGAGCGCCTGTCTTCAGTACTTTTTTTGCGTATTACTAGTTTTTTCCTTTCAAGAATGTCTAGTATTCGAACTAAAGTTGCCTGATCTTTGTCAACCTTTTTAGCTAGCTGTTTTTGGTTAACGCCGTCTTCTTCTGTTAAAGACAATAATACTGACCACTGTTCTGTTGTTATATTATATTTTTTAAGATTTAAAGATAAAAATCTTAAAATTTTTCTATTAACAGAGTTTATATACATACCAATGGACTTATCAAGAGAACTCATAGTTTTTGCCTCCTAAAATATATGATGTAGATATAATTAATTTACATATAGTTAGCATACTAATAATATGCTAGACTATTAAAAATGTCAAGCAAATTTTAACTCTAGGTATTTGTAAAAAGTTAAAATGTTATTAAATGTAAAAATATATGTGCATATAATCTGATTTTTAAGTTAAAAAGCAGATAATTTAATTTTACAAATATAAAACTTAATAATATTAATATGAAAATAAATTAATATTAAAATATTTAATATTAATATTGATTTATTTAATTTGTGGTGGTATATTATAGACATGGAAAAGGAGAGTGGTAATTTGACATATAAAATTATTAGCAAATGCCCTGTTTGTTCTTCTAAACTTCTAATTTCAAAGATAAAGTGTCCTAAATGTAATACTGTAATTGAAAATGATTTTGAAATGTCAAAGTTTGAATATCTTACAGACAGCCAACTGAAATTTATAGAAGTTTTCCTAAAAAACAGAGGAAACATAAAGGATGTGGAAAAAGAACTTGGAATATCTTACCCTACTGTAAGGGCAAAACTAGATGAGGTCATAACAGCACTTGGATATAATGTGGCAAAAACCAATACTGTTGATAAAAAGAAAGTAGTAGATATGCTTGATAAAGGTGAAATAACTGCAGATCAGGCTATTAAAATGTTGAATGAATAAATATATTGAAAAGGAGAAATAAAAAATGAATGAGGAAATATCAAAGATTTTGAAAATGGTGGAAGAAGGAAAAATTACTTCTGACAAAGCCCAGGAACTTATTGAGGCACTAAACGATAAAAATACTTCTCTGGACGTTTGCAGCAATGTTTCAAATGATGCTGACATTATAAATAAAATGCTTAAAATAAAAGTTATTTCTCATGATGGAGATAATGTAAATGTGAATTTGCCTATTAGATTTGTAAAGACTATGCTTAAAACTATAGGAAAAATTCCTATACCAGAAAGTGCAAAATGTATGGAAAATTTGGACTTGAGTGTTATTGCAGATGCAATAAACAATGGACTTTCAGGAAAGATAGTAGACGTAAAAAGTGCAAATGGTGACATAGTGGAAGTTAGCATAGAGTAAAGGAGAAAACTTATGAGAGTTCACATCAAGTCAGGTAAAATTAGATTTGTAATACCTTGCCCTATAGTTTTTCTAAAGTTTGGGCTTTCTATTGCAGGATCTTCCTTCATACAAAAGTATATTCCTGAGAAGGATAAAAGATATGTAAATATAATTGATTTTAAGAAACTTTCAAAATGTATGGATATTTTAAAAGAATACAGAGGATTAAAACTTGTTGAGGTGAAAGTCAGGGATGGCAGCCAGGTTACTATAATTGTGTAGATAAAGTTCACAATATTTCAAATATTATATTAATTAAGTAGGCGATAGAAATGAAAAATAATAAAAATTTACTATTTTATATGCTGGGAAGGTTTATATCTTATATTGGTACGGGAATACAACAGGTGGCAATACCGCTATATATATTGGACATAACTCATTCTGGAATTATGATGGGTATATTTTCAGCAGTTAATTTTATTCCCAATGTTATAACTTTACCTTTTGCAGGTATCTTAGGAGATAGGAAAAATAGAAAAAATATTATGGTACTATCAGACTTTGGAAGAGGAATTTTAGTATTAGGTTTAGCGTTTTTGGTTGCTGAGAAAAATTTAAGCATTTATATGTTATTTTTACTACAGGCATTTATTTCAATTATGGATGGAATATTTTTGGCTTCATCTACGGCAATTCTTCCAGAACTTGTTTGTGAAGATGAGCTTATGAAAGCAACTTCCTTAAGAGGAGGAAGTGATGCAATTTCTATGATTATAGGACCTGCTCTTGGGGGTATAATATATGGACTTGCTGGTATGAAGGTAGTATTTTGTATAAATGGCATGTCTTTTATAATGTCAGCAGTATGTTCTATGATCATAATTTATAAAAACGTAGATATACAAAAAGGAAAAATAACGGTAAAATCCTTTTTTACAGAAAATGGTGAGGCAATAGGTTTTATAAGAAAAAGTAGGGCTTTAATGCAGTTAACCGTATTTTTTATGGTAGCCAATTTACTTGTAGCTCCTTTTGCAGATATAGTACTTCCCTTTGTATTGAAAAAATGTATTGGGTTTGGTTCACAGCAGTATGGGTATTTAATTTCATTCTTTACTTTAGGTATACTTTTGGGAAATATAGCTCTTGGAACTTGTTTGAATAAGTTTAGTACAAAGACAATTATAAAGAGGGCACTTGTATTTGAAGCAGGTGTATTTCTTATATTTGCATTTTCCTTGCATCCAGTTTTAGTAAAATATTTTGGAGGACACGACTTGAAATTATTTGTAATTTTGGGTATTGTAATATTTTTAATAGGGTTATCCAATTCAGGAATCAATACTCCTATGAGTGTAAATTTACAAAAGATAGTTCCAAATGAGATGCGCTCAAGGTTTTTCGCAATACTAGGTATAGTTTGTCAGGGATCTATTCCTTTAGGGGCAATTATATATGGTTTTGTTCTAGACAGATTTCCTTACTATTATATACTTCTTACTATAGTACTAATATTTTCTATTGTAACTGCAATTTTTATGATAAAGGCAGTTCCGGAAGCTTATGAACCTGAGACACCAAAAAATCTTGAGAAAGCATGATGGAAATGATGTAGCAGAATTAAATATTTTTAATACTATATAGTATACAAGCTTTTAATTCGTAGTTGAAGCCCTTTGTTTTTATGCTACATAAAAACAAAGGAGGTGTTATTTTGAAAAAAGAATATTCTCATTCTAAATTCCATGATATTGAATTAAAAGATTGTAAATATTTAGGAGAAGGCCACAGCGGCAGAGTTTATCTCATGCCAAATGGAAAAGTCCTTAAAATATTTAAAAGCTCAACTAGCTGCAAAGCTGAATTTGATATATTGAAATCTGTAGAAGGAAGTCCCCATTTTCCCAAGGCTTATGAATTGGGAGATCATTATATGATAAGAGAATATGTAGGTGGAATGAATGTGTATGATTATATAAAAAAATATGGATTGAGCAGATCCTTTGCATTAAAAGTAGTAGAGTTAGTTACTCATATGAAAAAATTAGGATTTACGAAATTAGAAGTTAGATTTCCACACCTATTTGTTCAAGAAAATGGTACGCTCATGTTGATAGATCCGAGAAAAAGTTATGAAGAATATATACCTTATCCTAAGTCCTTTTTTAGGAAACTTAAAAAGATGGGACTTCTAGATAAGTTTATACAAATATTGGAAGAGGAAAGAAAAGGTTTGAAATGGGTAGAATATATTAAAGATAAGTAGAAAGTTACAGACAGGGACTGTTGTAATAGCAATTTTTTAAATTGCTTTGAGCAGTCCCTTTTTTAACTTTCAATTTTCAACTATGAATTGTTTAAAATGATTTTTTAGCATACATTCTTAATAAATATGAATAAAACAATGTATTTATTTGAAATGCATTGTTCTAAAAATGAATACTTTATTGTAATAATATGCATTTTATATTGAAATTAAACATTTTATAAGGTATAATGAATAATGTATAAATTATATAAGGGCATGTAGGTTTGAGTAATTACACCAACTGCATGCCCTTTTGCAATATGGTATATTTTTATGCATTTTATAAAAATATATGAAATTTATCTGACGGCTACCTACTGTAACGCTCAAACTTCTATCAAAGTGGGAGATAACAGTAGCTACGCCCCTAGATAATTCATCTAAACTTAGTGGGAGAAACAACCTCCAACTAAGTAAGATTTATTGATATTTTAAACATTAATAAAGGGGGCATTTTATGAACATTTTTAAAAAAAAGTCGCTTGAACAACTTAAAGACAGTGTAAAAAAGACAGGCTTGAAGAAAAACCTTAAAGCAACAGATATAGCGGCTTTGGGAATTGGGGCTGTTGTTGGAGTTGGAATTTTTGTAGCAACTGGTGAAGGAGCTCATGCAGCTGGTCCAGGAATAATACTTTCATTTTTCTTATGTGGAATAGTAGCTTGTCTTTGTGGCTTATGTTATTGTGAGCTTGCTACCATGTTTCCAGTAGCAGGAAGTACATATTCCTATGCTTATATAGCATTTGGAGAATTTGTGGCAATGGTTATTGGATGGTGTTTAACTGCTGAATATTTGGTTGCAGTTAGTGCAGTTGCATCTGGATGGTCTGGAACTTTTAGGGGGATTTTGCAAAATGCAGGGATTACGCTGCCTCATGCAATTAGTGCATCTCCAGCGAAAGGTGGAATAATAGATTTACCAGCTGTTTTTATAATACTAGTATTAGCTTCTCTTTTATACTATGGAATGCAGGAAAGTGCAAAAGTTAATAATATTATTGTTGCTGTGAAATTATTTGTAATACTCTTATTTATTTTTCTTGGAGTATCTCATATAAAGCTATCTAATTACGTACCTTTTATGCCTTTTGGCTGGAAAGGGGTTTTTACGGGGGCAAGTACGGTGTTCTTCTCATATATAGGATTTGATTCTATTTCAACTGCAGCAGAGGAAGCTAGAAACCCTAAAAAAGATGTATCACGTGGAATTATAATGTGTCTTATAGTAGTTAGTATATTGTATATTTCCGTTGCAGTTGTACTTACTGGAATGGTTCCGTTTAAGGAAATAGTTTCAGAAAATGCTGTGCCTGCTGCACTTGCAAGGGTTGGCATTAATTGGGGATCAGCACTTGTAGGTGTTGGAGCTATTCTTGGAATGATTTCTACTATGATAGCTATGCTTTATGGTCAGATTAGAATATTTATGGTTATGTCTAGAGATGGATTACTTCCTAAAGCATTTTCAAAAATTCACAGCGTACATAAAACCCCGTATGTTTCTACTATACTAACAGGTGTTATAGCTGCTATAATAGCTGGGCTCTTACCTCTTGATATTATTGTAGAGTTTTTGAGTATAGGTACATTACTGAGTTTTGCAGTGGTATCTATAGGTGTTATTTATTTGAGAAAGGCAATGCCTGATATAGAAAGAAAGTTTAAATGTCCGGGAGTGCCTTTTACACCAGTAATAACTGTATTGTGCTGTGTTGTACTTTTGGCATCAATGCGTGCAATAACCTGGATAGGATTTTGTGTATGGCTTTCTATAGGTATAGTATTTTACTTTATTTATGGAAGAACCCATAGTGTTGTTCAGAACGAAAATTTGGACGAGAGTTCTCACAGCGCATAATTAGATTTTAATACCTATTTACATTGCAGTTTAAGTCAACAAGGATGTGGAAATTTATGAATATTTTCAAAAAGAAACCTATTGATCAATTGATGGATAGTGTAAAAAAAACAGATTTAAAGAGAAATCTTAAAGCAAGAGATATAGCAGCACTCGGAATTGGAGCTGTTGTTGGAGTTGGAATTTTTGTAGCAACTGGAGAAGGAGCCCATGCAGCTGGCCCTGCAATTATACTTTCATTTATTTTAGCTGGTATAGTGGCTTGCCTATGCGGCCTGTGTTACTGTGAACTTGTAACTATGTTTCCGGTAGCAGGAAGTACATATTCCTATGCTTATATAGCATTTGGAGAATTTGTGGCAATGATTATTGGATGGTGCTTGACTGCTGAATATTCAGTTGCAGCTAGTGCAGTTGCATCTGGATGGTCTGGAACCTTTAGAGGCATTTTGCAATCTGTGGGAATTACACTTCCCCAGGCAATTAGTGCATCTCCATCTAAAGGTGGGATAATAGATCTGCCGGCTGTTCTTATAATATTAATTTTAACAGGGCTTCTATGTTATGGAATGAGTGAAAGTGCAAAAGTAAATGATATTATTGTTGGTGTGAAAATATTTATAATACTTCTTTTTATAGTTTTAGGATTATCACACATACATATAGCTAATTATAAACCTTTCATGCCTTATAGCTGGAAGGGTGTTTTTACAGGAGCAAGTACAGTATTTTTCTCTTTTTTAGGATTTGATGCAATTGCTACATCTGCAGAAGAAGCAGAAGATCCTAAAAAAGGTGTATCAAGGGGAATTATACTATGTCTTATGGTTGTTTGTTTCCTTTATGTTTCAGTAGCAGCAGTGCTTACGGGAATTGTACCTTATAAAGAGATAATTTCAGAAAATGCTCTGCCTGCTGCACTCCAAAGAATCGGAATAAACTGGGGCTCGGCTCTTGTAGGAGTTGGAGCTATCCTTGGAATGATCTCCACCATGATTGCTGTTTTATATGGACAAGTTAGGGTGTTTATGGCTATGTCTAGAGATGGATTAATTCCTGAGAATTTTTGCAAGATACACAAAACCCATAAAACTCCATACATTGCTACAATAATAGCAGGTAGTATAGCTGCTGCTATAGCAGGATTCTTACCTCTTGATATTATTATGGAATTTGTAAGTATAGGTACATTATTGAGCTTTATGGTTGTGTCTGCTGGAGTTATATATCTTAGAAAAGCTATGCCAGAAATTGAAAGAAGATTTAAATGTCCGGGAGTACCCTTTACACCTATAGTCACTATATTGTGTTGTCTGGTCCTTTTGGTATCTATGCGTGCAATAACCTGGATAGGATTTTGCGTATGGCTTGTTATAGGTATAGTGGTGTACTTTACTTATGGAAGATTTCACAGCGTTGTTCAAAAAGAGAAACCATAAGTTTTTCGTCAATTAAATACTAAGTAACAACTTTTGCACATATAAAATTTTTGCTTAATATAAAAATATTGCGATCTAAATGAATTCACAGTTCACAGTTCACGATGCATAATTTCTGTAGATTTTTCTCCGCTGTGCTGTGAAAAATTTTAAATTTAAAGCTTATTGAAGCTTTGCTTCAATGGTGTTATATTTTAGATTTTCTGAAGTTTTAATGGAAGAAAATCATCCTTAATTGTGAACTGTGCATCGTGCATTGTGAATTAATTGAAAGTTGAGTTAACAAATAAAAGATCCTGCGGCTGCTGTAAAAAGGCACTGTAGGATCTTTTATTTTTAAGTTAAATGGTTAAAATTAACAAGGTTACGATTAATATGAAATAGAGGAAGGTAGGTAGTGCTATTCCTTTATTTTAATATAAATTTATTGTAAAAAACGTCGATATACTATAATATAATCGGGTGAATAATATTATTCATACATATGGGAGGGTTATTATATGAAATGGTTTTCAAACATAAGAATTTTGAGAAAATTGCTGACATCATTTATTATCGTATCAGTATTTACAGGAATAGTTGGAATGATCTCTATTTCAAAAATGGGAAAGATAAACCAAAATTTGAACAATATATATAATGTAGATTTAAAGGGGACAAACATTCTTCAGGAATTAAAGGCAAATTTAATGGCAGTTAGAGGAGATATGCTTATTGTTATTGATCCTGCAAGTAGGGATAATTTAAAAAATGTAATAAGCGAAATTAATAATATTACAAACCAAGATGCTAAACTTCAATCGGATTATAAATCTACAATTGTAACTGCAGAAGATAAGCAGCTGTTTGGTGAATTTGAGCAATACTTAGTGGATTGGAGAACTTCTCGTAAAAATGCTATTAGTTTGGCTCAGCAGGGAAATTATGAAGCTGCAAAGGTACAATTTCTTAAGTCGGAAGGCTATAGAGTAAAAATGTTTACAGTGCTTGATAAGGATATAAATTTAAATATGGGATTGGCCCAAGCTGATTATAAAGACAGCATAAGTCAGTATAAGTCTTCCTTTATTATGGTAGTTATTGGAATGATTATAAGTATAGTTTGTTCTGTTTTACTTGGATTTATTGTTGCAAGAGATATTAACGGTCCAATTTTAAAAATTAGAAAATTTGCAAATGAATTTGCTGAATTTGATTTTTCTTCACCTATAGAAATGGGCAGAAAAGATGAATTGGGAGAAGTTGCTTTAGAACTTAACAAAGGACAAAAGAATGTAACTGACTTAATTAGAACGATTATGGCAAGCTCTGACGAAATGAGCAGTTCTAGTGAAGAATTATCTGCAACGGCAGAAGAACTTTCAGCAAAGTCTGAAGATATGGATAATTCAGTAAAAGTTGTGGTGGGTAATATACAGGAAACAAGTGCAGCATTTGAAGAAATAACTGCATCTGTAGAAGAAGTGGATTCCAGTGTAAATGAATTGTCTGCAAAAGCTGTAGATGGAAATAGTAAAGCCAATGAATCCAAAAAAAATGCTGTTGCTGTACAAAGTAAAGGAAAAACAGCTATAGAAAAAACACAGGAATTATATGAGCAAAAAAGAGAGAACATGGTAAAAGCTATTGAGGACGGAAAAGTAGTAGAAGAAATAAGAGAAATGGCAGAAACTATTGCAGGAATAGCAGATCAAACCAATTTACTTGCACTTAATGCAGCTATAGAGGCAGCCAGCGCAGGTGAGCATGGTAAAGGTTTTGCAGTAGTGGCAGAAGAAGTAAGAGAACTTGCAGAACAATCTGCGGAATCAGTTGCAGGAATTCAAGAGACTATTGTAAAAGTACAGGATGCATTTAAAAATCTTTCTGCAAGTGGCCAGCATGTATTGACATTTATCAATGAAAAAGTGAATCCAGAATTTAAAGCATTTGGTGACATGGGAAAGCAATATTATGATGATTCAGAATTTGTAAGTAAAATGTCGGAAGAAATAGCTGCTATGTCAGAGCAACTTACTGCTATTATAGGGCAGGTAAATGAAACAACCCAAAGTGTAGCATCTAGTGCACAAAAATCTTCAGAAAGTTCAAATTCAATACAGCAGAGTATTGAGGAAAATGTAAAAGCTGTAAATCAGATAGCTATTACAGCACAAAATCAAGCAGAGATAGCTCAGAACTTAAACGAATTAGTTCAGAAATTTAAAATTTAAATGTAAAAGAAAGTCAGTTTTACTTAGAAAAAAGTAGAACTGACTTATTTTTGTTGTTAAATAATCTAAATTCTTAGATTTTATGTGACATCAGAAAATCGTTTCTAATGGTGAGTTGTGCATTGTGGATTTATTAATTTTTATGTAAAATTAATAAATAAAAATTAATAGATTACATAAAATTTCCACTTAAGATATTTCCTTTTAATTTTATAGGTGATATAATTAGCATAAATGGTATTTTTTCTACTATAATTAAGAATAGTTTCTCATAAACGTTCATATAGTACAATAATTGTTAATATAATTTATATATACATTTAACAAAGTTAGTGTAGTAAAATGTAATTATTAATGATATGGAAATGGGTGGAAATTTATGAAGAATTTTAATGAAGACGATGAAATTAATGAAAATAAGCTAAAAAATTTAATTATGATGAATTATACTCTAAGTCTGGAAAGAGAAATAGAGAAACTTAAAAATGATGCCGAAAAAAATAGTGAGAAATTAAATGAAAGCCAGGAACTCAATAAAAAAATTTTGCAGTTTATATATGGCTTATTTCATGAACTTAAGACACCTTTAAATGTTATCTTTTCTGCAGTACAGGTAATGTCATTATGTACGGAATATGAAAATGGAGGAACTTTAGAGAAACAGAGTCAGTATCTTAAAATAATAAAGCAAAATTGTTATAGACTTATGCGTCTTATAAATAACTTACAGGATTTAAGTAAATTGGATTCAGGATTTGCCAAATTGGAGTTGCACAACAGAAATATTGTAAGTTTTGTTGAAGATATTACTTTATCTTTAATTCCTTATGCTAAAGGCAAAGGTATAAATTTGATTTTTGATACCAATGTAGAAGAGAAGATTATGGCTTTAGATTATAATAAGATAGAGAGAATTATTTTAAATTTACTTTCAAATGCAATTAAATTTACGCCTGAAAAAGGTACTATATGCATAGGGGTTGAAGACGAAGACGATAATGTATATATAAGTGTAAAAGATACAGGTGTAGGAATACCTAAGGATAAGTTTAAATTTGTATTTGAGAAATTCAAGCAGTGTGATAAATCACCTATAAATGGGAAAATTGGAAACGGCATAGGACTTTATCTTGTAAAATGTTTTACTGAAATGCATGGAGGCAAAGTTAGCGTAAAGAGTATTTTAGGACAGGGAAGTACATTTACTGTAAAGCTTCCTGTTAAAGTTGTAGAAGAAAAATTAAATGATATAATTTACAGTGATGATGTGGATGAACAGCTCAATATAGAATTTTCGGATATATGTCCTAAAAATTAATGTCCATACTACGTTTATTTTACAAATTATAAATGTTATAATTGTTGTGGTAAAAAAGGCGGTGATAGTATGGATGAAATTGCGGGAACTGGATGTGATATATTAGTCCCTTTTAATGAAAGAAAACCCTTAAAAGACATAGAACATAGTATTACAAAAAGATATAGAAAGCATATATGGTCTAAATTTGTAAGGGCAATAAGTGAGTTTAAACTGGTAGAAGAAGGAGATAAAGTTGCGGTAGCAGTGTCTGGTGGAAAAGACAGCTTGACTATGGCCAAATTGTTTCAGGAACTTCAAAAGCATTGGAAAGTAAATTTTGAATTGGAATTTATTGCTATGGACCCGGGATATCATGAAGATATAAAAAAACTTTTAGTCAGTAATTGTGAATATTTAAACATTCCAGTGCACATTTTTGAGTCCGGTATATTTAATGTGGTAGATAATATTGCAAAGGATTATCCTTGTTATATGTGTGCAAAAATGCGCAGAGGTGCACTGTATTCTAAAGCAAAAGAACTTGGCTGCAATAAGCTTGCACTTGGGCATCACTTTAATGACGTTATAGAAACAACTCTTTTAAATATATTTTATTCGGGAAGCTTTAAAACCATGATGCCAAAATTAAGGTCTCAAAATTATGAAGGAATAGAACTTATAAGACCTCTTTATTATGTAGAAGAATCTTACATTGAGCGTTTCATACAATCAAGTGGCATATGGCCTCTCAACTGCGCCTGTATGGTTGCAGCAAAAAGAATAGGGAACAAGCGTTATGAAATTAAGGACATGATAAAGAAGTTGAAGAAGAATTTTAATAAGGATATAGATAAATTAATTTTCCACGCGGTTGAAAATGTAAATATGGATTCTATATTAGGCTGGGAAAAGGATGGAGAAAAGCATTCATTTATAGAGTCTTATGAAAGAAATAGTTAATAATTGAAAAACCAAAATTTAATAAATTGTGAACTGTGCATTGAAAAAGTTGTCAATTGTGAACCGTGCATTGTGAATTGTGAATTGATAAAGGGTGTGTCAAATGCTGAAAATATGGGGAAAATTAGTTAAGCAAAATAAAATAGTAAAAGATGAAGTAGTTGTATTAGAGGGCGGAGAAAATTATCAGGAAAATTTGAAAAGTTGTATTCTAGAATTATGCAGAAAATTTGACATTGAAAAACCCTATTGGCTTCCTATTAATTTAGAAGAATATAACAGGAGAAGTAAGACATCTTTTAATTCCGATAATTTTATAGATGAATTTGAATTTGATAAATTTGAAATAGAAGAAATTCACGATGAAAAATAAAGAGATCCTATGAAAAGGAACTCTTTATTTTTTACACTAATTGTGAACTGTGAACTGTGCATTGAATAAATTTAGTCAAAAATGGTCACAAATTTTACAGAATATATGTCTGCTAGTTCTCTTGTATTTGTTTCTGTGTTTTTTATTATTATATAGCTAATTCCCACACTGTCCAATATTCCGGTACGGTCCTGGAGTGTTCCTGTACCCAAAAGGAAAGTTACTCTTACTTTTTTACCTATTTGGGTTCTTAAGTAACCTTGAGTATAATTCGTGTCTTGTTGTACTGGAGAACCTGGAGCCATTTCAAAAGGATTAGGGGATGGTGTTGGTGGAGGAGATGGCATTGGCGTTTGTCGGATTTCATCACTGGAGTCAAATTCAGGCATTTCAGGTTCAGGTTCAGGAGTCATGGGCATAGTCCTAAAGTAATTGGGATAATTTGAAATCATTAAAATACCTCCATATTTATTAATAATCAAGTTTTAGCATATAGTTCTGTTGGATTGTAAAAGCAGTGCTTTGCTACTTTTACTTGGAAACTTCCTGTGCCAGTGTAGGGAAAAAGCCACGGACATGGGGCAAAGGGATTGAAGTACCAGAGAGAGTATCCTACAGTAAATAACCGGTTGCCTGCAAGTGCCCAATCTGCTATGTCATAGTGTATTTGTTCAGGAACAACTGACCAGATATTTTGAGGATTGGGAACGCCCCCTAGTTCAGTACGCATACAGTCAAACTGCCCTTTCTGATAAAGTACTTTCCTAAGGTCGCCTTGACCTAGTCTCTGATATTCGCCATAGGGTACTCTAACTCTATTCATAATGGTAGTTGCTACTGCTTTCATGCCATTTTCCCCTTCACCGCCTGCCTCACATTTTATAATCCTGGCCAGCAGCTCTCTATATGAAAATGCCATGATTTCACCTCGTATATTTTGCTTACAATATTAGTGTATTTAAAAAGGTAGTAAAAAGTTACAACCAGTATTTAGAAATAGTAATATATCTACCAAAAAATTTTATATTGTCTATAAAAAAAGCTGTTATTGTTATATAATTAATTTATATATGTTAATAATTAATTGAAGGAGAGGTAAACTAATGTTGAAAAAGAGAAGGTTTTTAAGCCCTATATTGACTGCCCTTGTACTATCAGTCACTTTAGGCGCTGCAAATGTACAAGCTGCTACAGTAAAGAGAACAGATGGCGGGGCCGGAGGGAGAATAGGCACAGCCAATCAAGTAGCTTTAGATTTGTTTAGTAAATCTCAAAATGTAATATTGGTAAATGGATACGGATATGCAGATGCAGTAAGTGCTACGCCTTTGGCAAAGCAGCTTAATGCCCCAATACTTTTAACTCATGGAGATACTTTGGAATCTGAAGTTGCTTCAACTATAAGCAGTTTGGGGGCAACAAAAGTATATATAGTTGGAGGTACAGGAGTTGTATCTACAGATGTAGAGAACACTTTAAAAGATAAATATGATGTAGAACGTATAGCTGGCGTTACGGACAACACTAGAATGGGAACCAATGCAGAAGTTGCCAAAAAAGTTCTTAGTATGAGCAATCAGAAAAACGCAATACTGGTAAATGGACAGGATGGATATGCAGATTCACTTTCAGTAGCTTCAATTGCAGCTCAAAAAGGATATCCTGTATTATTTGCATCTAAAACTCAAGTAGCACCTATAGTTAAAGATGTAATAACTTCCAAAGGGTTAACTATACAAGCAGTAGGCGGAAGTGGAGTCTTGCCACAAGATGTAGTAACTTCTGTAAATGGAACTAAAGTTACAAGTGATGCAGATTGTGCCAATAGATTTGCTACAAATTTAGCAGTTTTAAATTATTTTAAAAATAATGGTGGTTTGGATTTCAGTACTATATATGTAGCAGCAGGTGGGGCAGCACAAGATCAATTTGCAGATGCTCTTGTAGCATCCGCTGCAGCAGCAAAAACTGGTTCACCACTTGTTCTGACAGGATCAGGAGCAGGACAGGAGCAGGTAATAAATGCCAACAGTTATATATTTGCAAATGCTAAAGATAACTCAAATGTAGTAATAATTGGTGGAACATCATCTGTTTCCCAGGATATACAAAGTACCCTTCAAAGCACTGATGATTTGCAAATCATAGGAATAGAGTAAAAAAGAGCCTTTGGGCTCTTTTTTTAATTAATAGTTAAGAATAAAGAATTAATAGTTAATGTGGATTTTTTTCGTTACACTACAAAAAATCTTTAATATAGTCATTCCTTTATAAACATAGTCATTTGTATAGTAAATGACTATGTTTATTTATATTTGAACTTTTTTACAAGCTTTGCTCCAATAAGGAAATTGTGAACTGTGAATTGAAAAAAAGGATTTTTATAGATTGTGTAGAATAATATATAAGTGCTAGAAGTATAATTAAACGAGATTATTAATTTCCATATATATATTAGGAATATATTTCCCATATAACCGTAAATTACTACGACATAAAGTATGGAAAAACTAGAAATGATGTTGTATAATTGAATCATATCTTATTAATA
The DNA here is from genome assembly GCF_004006395.2 of Clostridium sp. AWRP. NCBI lineage: Bacteria > Bacillati > Bacillota > Clostridia > Eubacteriales > Clostridiaceae > Clostridium > Clostridium sp. AWRP. The sequence goes on from NZ_CP029758.2 coordinate 443,905, forward strand.
GTAATTCATAAATCCTTTATCATAATGTGTAAACCGTAGAAATTATGGATTTATTATGATATAATAGAGGATGAATTTGTTACTATTGTTATATAAGTATTAAAATTTTATGAAAAATCACGTAAGATTGCACAAAATTAGTAGAATGTGTAGTTTATATGTGGTATAATAAGGTCTGTTTCATAAATGTTGACCAAGCAGTATAAGTGTAAAGGGATGGAATTGAAAAAGAATGCATACATAATTGTAAAAATTACTTAAATAGCACTTAACCGCATGGAAATACATTTTAGGAAAGTATATATTTAAAATATATATATATATATAAAGAATTTTAATTAAAATTCACTTAATCGAGGAGGGTATTACAATATGAGTAAGAAAAGTACAAAGGCACTTGCAAGTGCTACACTTATGTCCTTGGTATTAACAACAGCTTTATCAGCAGGTCCTGTTAAAGCAGCACAAGGACCAGTAACAAGAGTAGGTGGCGGTGACAGATATGCAACAGCTGCAACAGTTGCTACAAAAAACTGGACAACTTCAGACAATGTCGTTTTAGTATCAGGTGAAGGATATGCAGATGCAGTAAGCGCTTCAGCATTAGCTAAGAAATTAAATGCACCTATACTTTTAACTACATCAAATTCACTTAGCTCAGAGGCAGAAACTGCATTGAACACATTAAAACCAAAGACTGTATATGTTGTTGGAGGAAATGCTTCAATTTCACAGAGCATAAGAGATGGTCTTAAATCCAAATATACTTTAAAAGAGTTAGGTGGACAAAACAGATATGAAACTAATGTAGCAGTAGCTAAAGAATTAGTTAGTTTAGGAGTTAGTGCTAGCAATGTTATGGTAGTCGGTGGAGAAGGATATTCAGATGCACTTTCCGTAGCACCAGTAGCAGCAGCAAAAGGACAAATTCTATTATTGGCAAACAACAATAAGGATTCAATCCAATCAGTAATTAATTTTGTAAAAGACAATAGTTCCAAAGTTACAATTGTTGGAACTACAGGTGTTATAAGCGATGCAATAAAGGGTGCTTTGGGTTCAGATGCAACTAGAGTAAATGGTGGAACAGATAGATTTGCAACTAACCTTGCTGTATTAAATCAATTCAAGAGTGATTTAAAGACTGACCACTTATATGTAGCAAATGCAAGTTCAGCTACACCAGACAACCTTTATGCAGATGCATTAGTTGCTTCCGCATTAGCAGGAAAATATACTGCACCATTAGTATTAGTTGACAAAGATAAGACAACTGCAACAGATAACGCTGTAACTTATATTAAGGGCGAAAATGCAAAGGATATAGAAGTAATAGGTGGAACAGCAGTTGTTCCTGATTCAATAATTGAGGAGATTACAGGTAAGACTCCTACTCCTACTGATGCTGCAGTTAGCTCAATAAGTTCTAATGGATTAAATCAAATCAAAGTTGTATTTAATGGAGAAGTAGATGAAGATACAGCTGAAACAATATCTAATTATAAAGTTGATGGAACAACATTAAATGATAATGGTACTAAAGATAATGTAACTGCTCCAGATGGAAATAGTGCTAAAGCAGTACTTCAGGATGATAATAAAACAGTTTTAATTACTCTTTCAAAGGCAAGAAAACAGTCTGATAGTGTAGATGTAACAGTAAAAAAAGGTATATTGTCTTCAGATAAATCACAAACTGTTCCAGAGTTAACTCAAGCTGTAAGCTTTAATGATACTACAGCACCTACAATCCAGTCAGTAGAAGCTAGAGGAAATAATAAACTAACAGTTAAATTTTCCGAACCTCTTAACTTAGCTGGAACAACAGTAAGTAACATAGCAAGTAAGTTTAAAATAAATGATAAGAATATAACAAGCTTTGGACTTGATACAGGTTCTTATTCAGCAGTTGATGACTATGTTATAGGAAATAACAATACTCCTTCTAATCCTGAAGTTTGGTCAAATAAGATTGAGTTCTATTTTAATACGCAGCTTCCAAATGGAAACAATACTTTAAAGATAACAGATGGTGATGAAACTCAATCTAATGGTTCAGCTGGAAAATTATCAAGTGCAGGACAATTTCCATTTAAGGAAACTTCTCAAACTTTTGATGTATCAACAATGACAGGTGCTCCACAGATAACAGGTATATCAGCTGAAGATAATGGAAAGATATATGTTAATTTTGACAGACCAATGGATACTAAGACTGCTAAAACTGCAACTTATTATGGAATAAATGGAGATGACAATCATCCAGCAGCTGGAGATATAGATCTTAAAAAAGGTGATACTCAAGTTAAGATAAGTAATGTATCTGGAAAACTTAATAAAAATTCAAATACAATTTATATAAAAAATGATGTAAAGGATGCTTATGGAAATAAAGTAGCTGACGATACAAGAAAGCCTTTTAATTTGGATGAAGACACTACTAAGCCAACAGTAAGTTCAGTTAGTGCCCTTGATGACACTACTATTCGTGTTAGATTTAGCAAAGATGTAGATGCAGTTTATGCCACAAATGTATCTAATTATAAGTTGAGAGATAATAGTGGAACTGTTATAACCGATGAAATAGTAGCAAAAAATCCAGCTAGTTCTAGTTATCAGGATAATCAGGCTATTACTATTCCAGGTAAATCAAAAAAGCCTAATGATGGAGATTCAACAGATGTAGTTGATTTACATGTAAATAAAAAATTGACTGATGCTAAATACACTTTGACAATTAAAAATATAATAGATACAGCAAAGACTCCAAATACCATGGATGATGTAGATATGCCTTTTGATGGTTCCAATGATGTTACACCAACAGTAACAGGAACTTATGTATTATCATCCAATGTAGAAGATTACCAACAAAAAGTTATTGTATACTTTAATAAGGAAATGGATTCAAGTTCTCTTAGTGATGTTTCAAATTATAAATTTACAAATGCTAGTGGAGATTATAATCAACTTCCAAGTGGAACTACTATTACACCAAGTAATGACAATAAGAGTGCAGTAGTAAAATTCCCATCTAGTTATGGTACAAGTGTATCTTCAAAAACAGGCGATAATTTAGTTACAGCCCTAGATGTAATTGGCGTTAAGGATGTTAATGGAAAAACTTTAGGGGTTGCTTATTCAGGAACTATAGGAAATACTAATCCAAATCTTGCAGTAATTGATCCTAATTCAGTTAGATTTACTTATGTAGATGCAAGTGGTAATTTAACAGATGATTTAAGTGTTCAATTTAAGTTTAAGAATCCAATAGACAGTTTAGATTTTACTGATTTTAGAGTAAATGGAGTAGAGCCAAGTACAGGATCTCTTAATGGAGATGTTGTTACATTGAAATTTAATGATGGCGATGCTGCTCTGGGAGTAGTTGCAAATAACACTGTAACACCTGCAACACCTGCAACATTGGAAGTTTTAGCTTCAGGATTTAAAGGTCAGAGCGCAAAATATAATCCAACTAAAGCAGAAGCAGTTAAGTTTGATGGTAAAGCTGCATTAATTACTACTGTACCTCAAGCTGATATACACACAACTGATGTATCTGGTAGTAAAATAACTGAAATAAAAGCAAGTGACAATATTAAAGCTTATGATTATAGCTCAGCACCAAAGACTATAGCTGATGAATGGAATGCAGGAGCTATTGATGCTTCTAACTCATATGTTGATGTAGTATTTGATACTCCAATTGATAGCAATGGAATTAATGTAGATGACTTTGTATTTAATGATGGAAATGGAAATACATTAACACCTACTTCAGCATCAATTTCTGATGGTACAGGAGTTGGTAATGAAGGTAATACTGTTAGATTCAAATTTAATACTCCAATTAGTAGCTTTAAGGGAATAGTTAAAGTTAGAATTAAATCTACAGCATCAATTAAAACACCTAAAGATGCAGACAATACAAATGCTTATTATAAAGCATCTAGTGATGATACAGCTCCTAGAACAATTACAATAGGTACAGTGGGTGCAGTTAAATAGTATATTTATATTAGAATGATAGATGTTTGTTAAAATATGAAATCTGAAATAAGGAGGAAGGAAAGTTATACTTTCCTTCTTTCATTTAAACATGAACGGATGAAATTGTATTATCATATCTTAAAATATCTTTAAGTCATAAAAATTGCTGGGTCCTACTCTGGCTGAAAAAATTAAACAATCAAATCAATATGGAGGGTATCCTTTGAGGATATTCTCTTTTTTCTTATTTTGGTGCCTGTCACCGAGTGGGATAAAAATGTTCCAATATGGTGTCTGTCACTTAATGGGACAATAAATATCCCACTAAGTGACAGGCACCTGTCGTTTAAAAATGCAATTATTTGGTTATAATCACAGAAAAATAATCCATCTGTGAGGTATAAAAATGTCAAGAAAAAATAGATTATGGCGTGAAGGTTCAATTTTGCATATTACAGTTAGAGGAAACCGAAAGGAAGATATATTTAAAAGTAAAGAAGACTATTATGTTTATCTTAGAAATTTACAGCATGCTATAAAATTTTATAACAACCAATTTGAAATATTAAGTTATTGTCTGATGACTAATCACATTCATCTTCAAATTGAAACAAAAAGTGTTCATATAAAAAAATTAATGGGAAAAATAAATACTTTTTACGCTAAGTATTTTAATAATAAATATGATTATCATGGGCACCTTTTTCAGGGACGGTATGGTTCTCAAATAATAGACAGCGATAGCTATATTTTAGAAGCAAGCAGATACATAAGTTTAAATCCAGTGAGGGCTAACATAGTTAAAAAACCAGAAGATTATAAATGGAGCAGTTATCCTATGTTAATAGGTAAAAGAAAAGAAAAACTAATTAATTCGGATAGAATACTTTCTTATTTCATTCAGAGCAGAAAGAGAGAACTATATAGAATGTACGTGGAAGATGCAATAAGGTGACAGGCACTTTGATGGACTATAAATATCCCACTGGGATGACAGGCACCTGTCAGAGATGGCTGCACAAACTGCCATATTTTAGAGATTGAAATATAAAATTATAGATGCTATAATGTAAAAACAGTATCTTTATTGGTGGTGAAAAATTTGGATAAGGAAACAAATCAGATATTTCAACTTGCTTTGCAAAAATTGGATAACATTGAAAAAAGATTTGACAACGTAGAAAAAAGATTTGACAACGTGGAAAAAAGACAGGATGAGATATATAATGTAGTAAAAGCAATAGAACACAGCAATAATGTAAGAAAAGCTGAGATAGATAATTTGACTCACAAAGTAGCACACATAGAAGGGACAGTTAATGGAGTTGGAGAACTAATTGAAAATAGAAGATCAATTAAATGATCATGTGAATTTAGGAGGGTGTAGCCTCCTTTTTTGTATGTTTTGGTGTCTGTCACTATAGTTAAACATAAATACTTCAATACAGTGACAGGAATAAGCCAAAGATGGCTGTATAAATTTAAGCGATTATATGGAATAGTATAACAATTCCTGATAACATATATGATATAATAGATATTAGATATATATTATTAGATGTTTATTTTGAAAAAAGAAGGCTTTGATATATGAAAAATTGCATTGATATTTTATCTTTAAATAATAAAATTAGCAAAAGTAAGGTATTTGGCACTGTGTCAAAATCAAATGGAGAATCTTTTGCTAATATTTTTAACAAAGCTATTAAGTGTAATACTACTTGCTCATCTAATGTTTGCTCTGTTGAAGAATTAAATGAAAGTTTAAATGGCGATTTAGATAAGAGAGTTGATGATGCCGTTGAAAGATTGGCAGGTTTCTTTGGAATTGGGAAACATTTAATGGCTGCTGTATTGAAGTACTTACATATAGATCCTAAAGAATTACTTGATCCAGCTAGAAAACAGGATATAGTAGATACTTTATCGAAACAATTAGGTTTAAATAAACATAAATCTGAAGCTCTTTATAATTTAATAAGTGATTTAGGAATAAGTGCCTGCCACCAAGCGGGATAAAAAAATTTCAATGTGGTGACAGACATCTATTGCTTAATAGGACTTTATAAACAGAGTTCTTGGCATCAGATAGAGTTTTAAACTCCATCTGATGTTTAGAAATCGTTATCCAGAGACGGAGCTGCTCTTTACTCTCACTTGGAGATTGGAGAAAAGCAAGATATCCCAATAGTGGTATAGTCGCTTTCACGGAGTGTGTGGGAATATTAGAGCAGGTAGTCATCGGATAAATTGCTGGGTCCAATAGCATGTTCCATTAGAATTTTTAGCGAGACCAACTCCTATTTGATTGAAACTTGTATTTAAAATGTTGGCTCTATGTCCTGGAGAGTTCATCCATGAATTCATTACCCCCTGTGCGGTTCTTTGTCCCATGGCAATATTTTCACCAGCAGCAGTAAATTTTATGCCGAAGTTTTGCATCATGGTAAAAGGTGAACCGTAGGTAGGAGATGTATGATTAAAATATCCTTTGCTAGCCATATCTTGAGATTTGTATCTGGCCACTCTTGATAGTTCCCAATTTGCTTTAAATGGTTGTAATCCTGAATTTACTCTTGCTTTATTTACCAGACTTATAACTTGATTTTCCATTGTTTTTACATCTATATTTGGAATAGATATCTTTTGTCCTGGCATTATCATTGCAGGATTTGCAATCTGGGGATTGGAAGCTATAAGTTCACTTATTCCCACTTGATTTTTTACTGCAATTTTCCACATGGTATCTCCAGACACTACCGTATAAGTTGAAGATTGTGCGTGAACTGCGCCTGTAGACAATACAAGACATAATATAAAGCTTGATAAAAAACTTTTTTTCAATTAAATCACCTCAGTATATTTTGTGACACATATAAAAATTTATCCCACCAGGTGCCTGTCACCGAGTGGGACATTTACAACCCCATTTGGTGATAGGCACCAAAGAGAAAGGAACGATAAACTATGAAGATAGCAGTTATTTCCGATATACACGGAAATTTGGAAGCACTTAAAGCAGCACTTTGCCATATAGAAAAGAAAAGCATTGACACTATCATATGTCTTGGGGATTTGGTAGGATATGGACCTTATCCTAATGAAGTAATTCAGCTTGTAAGAGAAAAGCACATATTAAATATACTTGGCAACTACGATGCAGCAGTGCTTGAGGAAAAATTTAATTACATAAGAGACAATGAAATCAATAAATTTTGTATGCCTTGGGCAGCAGAAGAACTATCAGAGGAAAACAGGGATTACTTAAAGTCCCTTCCTGGAGAAATAGTACTTAATTTTAAAAATAAGAAATTTCATTTTGTACATGGAAGCAATAGATCCATAAATGAATACTTAAAGGAAAATTCAAAAGAAGCGGAAGAAGCAATGGATGTGCTAAAAGAAGATGTTCTAATATGTGCTCACACTCATATTCCTTATAGAAAGAAATACGGTGATAAAATTCTCTTAAATGATGGAAGTATTGGAAAACCTAAAATAGGCAGACCTAATGGAACTTATCTTATAATGGAATCGGGCGAAGATGTAAAAAGTAATATTGTAGAATTTACCTATGACTATGAAAAAACAGTAAAGGCCATGGAGGAAAAAGGCATACACAAAGCCTGTATAGAAAATATAAAAACTGGAATAGAATAGAATTGGTGCCTGTCACCGAGTGGGATATTTACAATCCCATTCGGTGACAGGCACCTTAGTTTATTTCTGCATATTTATAATCTCATTAAATAATTGTTTGTTTTGCTCAATCTTATCTGCGGAACCCTCTGCAAAGTATATATTTTGTTTTAGAACTTGATCCAGCATATTTCCATAATTTCTTATATCATCTGGTGTAGTTGAAAGTGCATCTTTCTCATAGTTCAAAAGATCATTTACAGAAGAATTTGTAAGATACATTGAATCACAAAGCGAACTTTCCTCGAGAGGTCCACTGGATTTTAAATTTACAAAACTTTTAATAGCTCCTATAATGTAATTTGTCATTTCGCTGTCTGTTGCCTGAAAGTTTTTAAGGTAGTTTACCGTACCTTGAAAGGCATCTAAGGTTTCTTTAAGGTTTGGATCTCTCATTGATGCAAGTATAACTTCACCATTAGGTGATAATGCAGATTGGACTCCATAGGCACCTCCGGTTGTCCTTACCTTATTCCAAAGATATCCGTTGTCCAATACGTTTTGCAGTACCATCATCTTTCCACTATAGGTATAACCAGCTTTTTTAAAATCTCCAACCTGTATTATTGTTTGTACTTTTGCTGTGGAAGAAAAAGCTGTATTTTTATCAGGTTGTGCAAAAGTATATTTTTGCTGTGGAAGTACCTGAGAGTTGATCTTAGGGCTTATACGGTTTAATTCTTTTTTGAAGGTTTCAGAAGTAGTTTTATTTCCGCTGTAAGTTGCTATAAGGTCATTTCTGTTAAATGCAAGTTTGCGTATATCATTTAAATTTTTAGAAATCTCATCCCATTTTGAATCAAAGTTGCTGTCCAGGTCCTGTAAGAACTTATAATAGGAAAGTCCTGTAAGCTCTTCACTGTATCTCCCACTTTCACTCATGTAGGAACTCATTCGCATAATTGCAGCCGCGCCTGATCCTGAAGTTAAAGCTGCCTGTAGGGCTGATTTATTTTGCTCAATAATTTGTTTTATTCTCTGCTTATTTGTAAACTGGCTGTCATTTATAATTTCTTCAGTTAAATTAAGAGACTTTGAGATATTTTCGTCAGGTGCTAAAAGTGATACTGTTAATTTAGGCTTATAGGTATTAGGATCTTTATTGCTTGCTACTGCCGAAGGTGTAAAACCAACAGTACTTCCTACATACTGCAGCATTTCATTTGAAATCTGATCATAATTATGTTCCTTAGTATCTACATTTCCAAGCAAAGACGAAAGCAGGCTTAAATAATGTAATTTATCCTGTGGAACCTTTGATGTATCAAAGTAAAGACTTATATTTGAAAGCCCATTTAAATCTGCATTATGGGTAAGAACTTTCATACCTGATTGACTTTCCACCTTATAGCTTAAATTTGGTAATTCAGGTTTGATATCCTTAAGTGAAAGCTTTGGTAAAGTTTCCAGTGCTTCCTTTGAATCTCCACTTTTTTGCCATGTATTAAAATCCTCAGTAGCTTTTAAAAGTGAATTAACACCTGCTTCTCCTATTTGATTTTTATAATCTGCAAGTTTTTTAGCTGTAGCTTCAGCATTCTTACTTTCAAGACCGGCTTCAGGTTTTAATACAACCATTGAGTGATAGTTGTTTGAAATCAGGTATTTGTCAATTAAATTTGTAAAATATTTATTGGAATCTGATTTCTTTATCTTTTCCATTATGTCACTTGTATCAAAATACATGGTAGGATCTTTATCATATACCCATGTGGACAATGCAGTTTGGGATAATACAAGACCGTTTCCACCAAGCATAGGTGTTACAAGCTTTTCAGATCGATCGCTTATGTCATAGGACTCAAGGGCAGATTTAAGAAAATCTTTATCAAATCCATTTTTTGAAATATTCTTTAGAGTATCAAAAATAGTTTTTTCAAAAATTTCTTTTGAAGATTCATCAGAATTAGCTGCACTAATTGAAAATACTGGCTGAATACCATTCATACTAAATGAAGAACTTACATTTTCTGCAATACCCTTTTCTGTAAGTGCTTTTTTAAGAGGAGCATTGTCTGTTCCCATAAGTAAATAATTCAAAAACGTTAATGCTGCATTTGTTTCCTTATCGCCTATATTACCCGTAACAAAATTTAAAGAAAGATAAGTCTTCTTTTTTGTGTCTCCATCCTTAGGAACAGGATAAGAAGCTATTTTATCAGGTATATTAGACAGTGATTTTTGGGTTTTAACGGAAGTATCTACATTAACTTTGTCAAATTTGCTTAAGTAATTTTGATCAATATATTGAAGATATTGTCCTATATCTAATTTACCATATAAATATATGTAGCTGTTTGACGGTGTATAGTTTTTCTTGTAAGTTGAAATTAACTGATCTCTTGTAAGAGAAGGAATATTCTCTGGATTTCCACCTGAATCCCATTTATAAGAAGTATCAGGAAACAGTGATTGATTTACTGCATTACGTAAAAGCCACTGAGGATTTGAATAGTCGCCCTTCATTTCATTGTACACAACACCGTTAACTGAAAGAGGTGAATCCTTAGATGTTAGATCATAGCGCCAACCTTCCTGCTTAAATATATTAGGGTCAGTAATAACATTTGGGAAAAACACTGCATCCAAATATACTCCCATAAGGTTTTTAAGATCCTGCTCATTTGTACTTGCTGCAGGAAATGTAGTATAATCAGCACCTGTCATAGCATTGATGAAAGAACCCAGGGAGCTCTTAAGCATTTGCTGAAATGGAGATTTTACAGGATAATTCTTGGAACCATCAAGAACTGAGTGTTCAATAATATGATTTACACCACTGTTGTCTGAAGTAGGGGTGCGAAAACTGATATCAAAAACTCTCTGAGTATCATCGTTTTTAAGATACATTAGTTTTGCACCTGTTTTTACATGAGTAAATTGCATAACAGTAGAATTAACTTTTGGTATATCCTTCACTGAAGTAAGTTGGAATCCATAATAGGTCTTTCCAATCTCGTTACAGCTTGTAACATTTGTATCTGCTGCATAGGCAGTTTCATTAGAAAATGCCACATTACAAGAAGAAAACAGCATGAAAAATGCTACAATAACAGTCGTTGCTTTTTTCAAAGATATTTTCATTATATATGTCCCCCTATTTATTTTTATCCGATGACTACTTGCTCTAATACTCCAACTTTTCCAAGTTTACGTTGCGAGCAGCTATGTCCCTGGATAACGATTTCTAAGCATTAGTTGGAACAAAGCTCCATCTGATGCCAAGAATTCTGTTTATGTCTGCGCTATAGATCATTCACCAGTTATTTCCTATAGTGTTAATGCTATTATATATTCTTTTAATGAAAATTTATTAATTTTATAAATTATTTATAATTTGTTCACAATTATAATGAACAAATGAAGCAGTGCCATTTTAAAATTAAGGGGAACAAGCATAACTTGCAGCCGGTAAACTTTAAAGTTCTGCTATTATATTTCCCATTTCAGTAAGATCATATCCGCCTATTCCTAGGAGTTCTGATTTAAATTGATTTGAACGGAGTATTTCAAGTATTGAGTTAAAGGGAGGTTTATTTATGTCCTCCTTCTTCATGACCAAATCATATCTTTCTTTTTGAATAGGAATAAAATCCACATTATTAACTTGAAGGGCTGTTTTTTCATTTCCAAGTCCTACATCAGCATCACCTCTAGCCACAGTACTAGCTATTTCTAGGTGAGAAAAATGTTCTTTTGTATAGCCTTTTATATCACTACCACTTATATTTAATAATCTAAGATGTTCATCTAAGAGGATTCTTGTACCGCAGCCTTTTTCCCTATTTATCATGGTAATATCAGGTCTTTTTAAATCCTCAAAACCTTTAATTTTTTTAGGATTACCTTTAGCTACATAAAAACCCTGCATCCTGCAGGCAAGATGAATTATTACAGTTGGAATTCCAGGAAGTAATCTTCTTACAAATGGTATGTTATATTCATTTGAATCACCATCCCAGAGATGAGCTGTGGCTACCTGTATTTTTCCCATGTAAAGTGATAAAAGTCCACTGTAGCTTCCTACGTAGGAACGGAAAGTTCTAGTACCAGGGCAGCGAATCTCTATGTATCTGGATAAAATATCGAGAAGTACATCCTGTCCGCATATTATAAAGCCTCCATTATTATTATCTCTTGTAGGATAAAAAATATCAGGAGAAGATAGATCATTTTCTTTAACATCAATGGATTCATTTTGTGTAGTGTGTTTTGTCTTATTTTTATAATTTTCTACATCTTTTAAATCAACTCTAATTTTCTTGCCAACTTTATAGCCGTTCAATTCTCCTCTTTTAATCAATTCATATACTGTATTTTTAGCTATTTTTAGCATATCGGCAACTTCCTGGGGAGTTAATGTTGTATTTTCTAACATAAATTATCCTTCCTTTCAATGGTGCCTGTCACCGTAGTGGGATATTTTTGCCCCTATTTGGTGCCTGTCACCTTATACAAACATTATATAATATAACTACATATTAAAGAAGTAAAATTAATTAGTAGAAGTTATATAACATAGTATAAACCAATATAGCATAAATGATAAGTTATTAACAATAATCAGTGGGCAATTATTAAAATAACAATTTTTGCGTCTATATTTTAAAATCACATCAGTTATAGCACATATTTTTTAATAAATTAATAATTTAAATGTTGATTTTTCTAAAAAGGTATGATATATTTTTTATAAATTATTAAACAATAATTGTCATAAAAAAACTATAAGTGAGGAGTGAGTGTAAAATGAGACAAGTAGCTATTTATGGAAAAGGTGGTATTGGAAAATCTACTACTACACAAAACTTAACTGCAGGATTAGCAGAAATCGGAAAAAAAATAATGGTAGTAGGATGTGACCCTAAAGCAGATTCAACTAGATTACTTCTAGGAGGGCTTGCACAAAAGACAGTCCTTGATACTTTGAGAGAAGAAGGAGAAGATGTAGACTTAGATGAAATATTAAAAAAAGGATATGGTGGAATAAAATGTGTTGAATCAGGTGGACCTGAACCTGGTGTTGGATGTGCTGGCAGAGGTATTATAACTTCAATTAACATGCTTGAACAACTCGGCGCTTATGATGATGATTTGGATTATGTTTTTTATGATGTACTAGGTGATGTTGTATGTGGTGGTTTTGCAATGCCAATACGTGAAGGCAAGGCACAGGAAATATATATAGTAGCTAGTGGTGAGATGATGGCCATGTATGCGGCAAATAACATATCAAAAGGCATAAGTAAATTTGCAAACAGTGGTGGAGTTAGATTAGGAGGTATTATATGCAACAGTAGAAAAGTTGAAAATGAGAGGGAATTACTTGAAGCTTTTGCAAAAAAGCTTGGAACTCAACTTATCTATTTTGTACCAAGAAGTCACGATGTTCAAAAAGCAGAAATAAATAAGAAGACTGTTATAGAGTTTAGTCCTGAAGTTGAACAAGCAGATGAATATAGGGCGCTTGCAAAAGCTATAGATGGAAATGATATGTTTGTAATACCAAAGCCAATGGCACAAGATGATTTGGAAGCTATACTTATGGAACATGGGTTGATGGATTAAAATGAATATTAAAAATAAAGCAAAAAACACTAGAGTATACCTCTTAGTTTGTGAATGGAAACGCCAAGAGATATACCCAAAAAATAAGTCAGAATCGGTCAAATTCTAACTTTTTATAGTGTAACACAAAAGGGGAGGGTATTCAATATGTTATTGATAAAAGCTATTATAAGACCTGAAAAAGCATCAGAAGTTCTATCAGAATTATGCGATGCGGGATTTCCGGCAGTTACTAAATTTGATGTAGTAGGTAGAGGTAAACAAAGAGGAGTGAAAGTAGGAGAAATATTTTACGACGAAATACCAAAACAAATGCTGCTCATAGTAGTAAAAGATGAAGATAAGGATGATATTATAAAAATCATTACTAAAAGTGCAAAAACCGGTAATAAAGGAGCTTTTGGAGACGGAAAAATATTTGTAACTCCTGTGGAGGAAGTATATACAATAAGTTCCGGCACAAATGAATTATAAGGAGGCATGTAAGGTGAAAGAAGTTATGGCTATTATTAGAATGGATATGGTGGGCAAGACAAAAGATGCCCTTGCTGCAGCTGGATTTCCATCTATTACATGCAAAAAAGTTGTTGGACGTGGTAAGAAAAAGGTGGATTTTTCTATAATTGAAGATTATATATCTGGAAGCGATATAGTTGACTTTTCAGATAAAAAAGTTGCAGAGCAGATATCTGAAGTGCACAGATTAATTTCAAAAAGGTTAATTATTGTACTGGCTAAGGATGAAGAAGTAAAAAAGGTTGTTGATACTTTAATAGAGATAAATAGAACAGGAAACCCTGGAGATGGGAAAATATTTGTAATAAATGTAACTGATGTTGTGAGAATAAGGACAGAAGAAACTGGAGATGAAGCTGTTTAATCTTTATGGAAGGATGTGATTTTATGAGAAAAGAACTAAATAAAATAGTAGATGAAGTTTTGGAGCCATACCCAGCTAAAACCTATAAGAATCGAAAAAAGCATATAGTTGTAAAGACAAAGGAAGATCCAAGCCCGGTCATTGAAGCAAATATAAGGACAGTGCCGGGAGTAATTACATCTAGAGGGTGCTGTTATGCAGGCTGCAAGGGTGTTGTCATGGGACCCATTAAAGATATGGTTCATATAACCCACGGACCTGTAGGATGTTCTTTTTATAGCTGGGGTGGAAGGAGAAATAAAGCTAAAAATGAAGAAGGTAACCAAAATTTTATGGAATATGTTTTTGGTACAGATATGGAAGAAAAAGATATAGTTTTTGGTGGAGTTGGAAAGCTTAAGCAGGCAATAAAGGAAGCAGTTGAGATTTTTCATCCTAAAGCTATAGGTATATATGCTACATGTCCCGTTGGCCTTATAGGTGATGATATAAATGCAGTGGCACAGGAAGCTAAAAAACTTTATGGAATTAATGTACTTGCCTTTAGCTGTGAGGGATATAAAGGAGTAACCCAATCTGCAGGACATCATATAGCAAACAATACTGTTATGAGTGAGATCATTGGTACTGGAAAGGGTGATCATAAAAAGTATTCCATAAATATATTAGGTGAATACAACATCGGCGGAGATGCATGGGAGATTGAAAGAATTTTAAACAAAATAGGGTATAACGTAGTGGCAACTCTTACTGGTGATGGGAGTTACGAACGTATTCAAAATGCCCACACTGCAGATGTAAACTTAGTGCAGTGTCATAGATCCATAAACTATATAGCAGAGATGATGGAAACCAAGTATGGGATACCTTGGATTAAATGCAACTTTATAGGCATACAGGGTACTGTTGATACTTTAAGAGATTTAGCTAAAGTTTTTGATGATCCATACTTGTATAAAAAAACTGAAGAAGTCATCGAAGAAGAACTTGCAGATATTCAGGTAGATATGCAGTATTATAGAGAAAAACTTGAAGGCAGACTTGCTTGTTTATTTGTTGGTGGATCAAGGTCACATACTTATCAAGTGCTTTTAAAAGATTTTGGGGTAAAAACAATTCTTGCAGGATATGAATTTGCCCACCGTGATGATTATGAAGGCAGGGAGGTCATCCCTACAATAAAGATTGATGCTGATAGCAAAAATATTCCTCAATTAACTGTACATCCTGACAAGGGAAAATATCATGTGGTTTTGCCTAAAGAAAGGGCAGAAGCCCTCAAGGCAGAAGGAGTACCTCTTGCTTACTATGGTGGAATGGAAAAAGAAATGGATGAAAACACGGTAATAATAGATGACATGAACGAACATGAAATGGAAAAATTCATAAAAGAACTTCACCCTGATATGTTCCTCACAGGAATAAAAGAGAAATATACTATTGAAAAAATGGGAGTTTTGTCAAGACAGCTTCATTCTTATGATTATACAGGGCCTTATGCAGGATTTAAAGGTGCAATAATATTTGCAAGGGAACTTGCAGGGGGTATATATACTCCGGCATGGAAGTATTTAACTCCACCCTGGAAAAAGGAATCCTTATTGGAAGGAAAAGTTGTAGGAGGTGAACAGGAATGTTAGATGCAACACCAAAAGAATTAGTAGAAAGAAAACAACTGCGAATAAATCCCGCTAAAACCTGTCAGCCTGTTGGCGCTATGTATGCAGCTCTTGGAATTCATAATTGTCTTCCACACAGCCATGGGTCACAAGGATGTTGCTCTTATCACAGGACTGTACTTTCAAGACATTTCAAAGAACCTGCTGCGGCTTCTACAAGCTCATTTACTGAAGGTACCAGTGTATTTGGGGGAGGAGCTAATGTAAAAAAAGCCGTTAAAAATGTATTTGCCATGTATAATCCAGATATTATAGCTATTCATACGACCTGTTTATCAGAAACCATAGGAGATGATTTGACTACTTATATAAGTGAGATGGAAATACCTGAAGGTAAACTTGTTATTCATGCCAATACACCAAGTTATGTTGGCTCCCATGTTACTGGATTTTCCAATATGGTAAATGGTATGGTTCAGTATCTTTCAAAAAACAGCGGAGATAAAAATGGCAAATTTAATATAATACCGGGATTTGTAGGTCCCGCAGATATGAAAGAGATGAAGAGAATTTTTAAACTTATGGACATTCCATATATAATTTTTCCTGATACAAATGGAGTGTTTGATACTCCAAATACAGGGGAGTATAAGATGTATCCTAAAGGTGGAACAAAAATTGAAGACATAGTTGATGCTGGAAATTCGGATTTTACTGTAGCCTTTGGAAATTATGCTTCAGAACTTGCGGCAAAATCTCTTGAAAATAAGTGTAAAGTTCCATATAAAACTTTAAGGACACCTATTGGAATAGATGCCATGGATGATTTACTTATGAATTTAGTTAGAATGACAGGTAAGAAAGTATCGGCAGAACTTGAGGAGGAAAGAGGACAGCTTCTTGACATGATGATTGACAGTGCCCAGTACTTTAATGGTAAAAAAGTAGCTATAGTTGGCGATCCAGATGAGGTTATTTCCCTTACCCAATTTGTCATAACTTTAGGTATGATTCCTAAATACGTAATAACCGGTACTCCAGGATCATTATTTGAGAAGGAAATTAAAGCTATGATGGGCGAAGCAGGATTAGAAGGAATTGTGAAAGCCAACAGCGATTTCTTTGAAATGCACCAGCTTATAAAAAATGAAGGAGTAGATCTTCTTATTTCAAATACGTATGGTAAGTTTATTGCCAGGGCAGAAGATATTCCGTTTGTTAGATTTGGATTCCCTGTAATGGACAGATATGGACATCAATACACTCCAAAAGTTGGATATTACGGTGCAATAAAATTAGTAGAATCAATGTTAAACGCCATGCTTGATAAAGAAGAAAGAGAATGTGCGGAAGAGGATTTTGAAACAGTAAGGTAAGAATTCTAAGTTGAGAATTGAGAGTTGAGAGTGAAGGTTGATTTTTAGCTAGCGCAAAAAAATCTTTAAATTTATAAGAACCAGCGATGTTTCGCCTTAGCGAAACGAGTTGTCAAAATTTAATTAAAGATTTTGTGAAGTGTAACGGAAAAAAATCCACATTAACTCTCCACTTTTCACTCTCAATTCTCAATTAAAAAAAGGTGGGTTGTTTATGGAAAAAATAAAAGAAGATTTTTATCATGACCTTCACGAAAAAAATAGAGATAGATTTTTAAAATTGGAAGCTGGAAAGTCAGAAATAATAGAAGATAGAAAAGAATTTGTCTGTTATAACTCCAAGGACAAAGATACAAAAATCAGATGTGAGGAAAACAGTGTTTCTGGAGCTGTGAGCCAGAGAGCATGCGTGTATTGTGGAGCTAGGGTAGTTTTAAATCCTATAACAGATGCTTTTCATTTAATACATGGGCCAATAGGTTGTGCTGCTTATACATGGGATCTTCGTGGGAGTTTGTCAAGTGGTTCTGAATTATTTAGAAATAGTTTTTCTACGGATTTAAGTGAAACTGATGTTATATTTGGAGGTGAAAAAAAATTAAGAGCAGCTGTAGATGAAATAGTAGATAAATTTCACCCAAAAGTTATATTCATATATGCAACTTGTATTGTAGGAGTTATCGGAGATGATGTAGATGCAGTCTGCAAGATGGCCGAAGAAAAATATAAAATAAGAGTAATACCTGTAAAGTCTCCTGGATTTTCAGGAAATAAATCTACTGGTTATAGAGCTGCCTGTAATGCCATATTGAAACTCATAGGAAATAAAAAAAGTGAAAAAAAGCTAAATGGAATCAACTATATGGGTGACTTTAATCTTGCAGGAGAAGTATGGGTAGTAGAAAACTACTTAAAGAGGATAGGAATTGATATTGTTTCAAAACTTACAGGTGATGGAAAAGTTGATGAAATAGTAAAAGCACCTGAGGCAAAACTTAATATAGTTCAGTGTGCCGGCTCTATGGGGTATTTAGCTAAAAAAATGGAAGAACTATATGATATTCCATTTATAAAGACAAGTTTTGTAGGTCTTGAGGATACTGAAAATTCACTTTTACAGGTGGCACATCTTGTAGGAAATGAAGAAACTGTGAAAAAGGCAGAAAAGCTTATAAAAGAAGAGGAAGAAAAGATACAACCTGAACTTGAATATTATAGGGGAAGGCTTAAAGGCAAAAAGGCTGCAATATATGTAGGAGGCGGCTATAAAGCCATATCACTTATAAAACAATTTAGGGACCTTGGAATTGAAACTGTAATGGTTGGAACTCAAACTGGGAAACCAGAAGATTATGAAATAATAAGACAAATTACAAATGAGGGAACTGTAATACTTGATGATGCGAATCCTTATGAACTTGAAAGATTCATGGTCGAAAAGGGAGCAGATGTCCTTGTGGGAGGAGTTAAAGAAAGACCTCTTGCATATAAACTTGGAGTTGCTTTTTGTGACCACAATCATGAGAGAAAACACATACTTGGGGGATTTCAGGGAGCTATAAATTTTGCTAAGGAAATAGATTTGACTGTAAGTAGTCCTGTTTGGCAATATATATCAATGAATCTTACTTAGTGGGAATTTGTTTCTCCCACTAAGTTTAGATGAATTATCTAGGGGCGTAGCTACTGTTATTCTCCCACTTTGATAAAAGTGGGAGTGTTACAGTAGGTAGCCGTCAGATAAATTTTATGGAGGGATGATGGAGATGAGCAATAAAAAGTTGGTAAATGTAGATATAAATCCATGTAAAATGTGCATGCCTATGGGAGGAGTAATGGCCTTTAAGGGAATAGAAAATAATATGGTAATTTTACATGGTTCTCAAGGCTGCAGCACTTATATCAGAAGACATATGGCCACCCACTACAATGAGCCTGTAGATATAGCATCATCTGCTCTTACGGAACAGGGAACTGTATATGGTGGAAATGAAAATTTGAAAAAAGGCCTTAGAAATATGATTAAAATGTATGAACCTACAACTATTGGTGTAATGACAACCTGTCTTGCAGAAACCATAGGAGAGGATACAAAGAGAATAGTAGAAGAATTCTATAATGAAGAAAAAGATAATGAGAAAATTAAAAATATAAAGGTAATAACAGCATCCACACCAGGATATGGTGCTTCACAGGCAGAAGGTTACTTTCAAGTTTTAAGAAGTATTGTTGAACAAGCATGTGAAAAATCTGAGAGTACAGGAAAATTAAATATAATATGTGCCAATTTAAATCCGGGTGATGTGAGAAATATAAAACAAATACTAGATGATTTTAAAGTAGAATATACGATTTTGCCGGATGTATCTAATACTCTTGATTCTGCTCATAATGAAAAATATAAGAGAATTCCATCTGGAGGAACTAAAATAGAAGATATTAAAAAGATGTCCGGGGCAGTAGGCACTATTGAGATGGGTATGACCATTTCAGATGATAAATCTCCTGGCACATATTTAAAAGATAAATTTAAAGTGCCTCTTTACAAATGTCCCATACCAATAGGTTTTAGAAATACAAATAAATTTATTGAACTTATATCTAAAATAACGGGTACTTCCATACCTGATAAGTATCTGGTTCAAAGGGGAAGATATCTTGATGCCATGGTTGACAACCATAAATATACAGGTGAGGCAAGGGTACTTTTATATGGAGAGCCGGAACTTGTATATGCAGTGTCAAGGCTCTGTGAAGAAAATGGCATATTAATAAAAATGATAGGCATGGGATCTAAAAATGAAATGCTTAGAGAAAAGTTGAAGGAAGAATTAAAAGTTCAAAAAGAGGACTGCATTGTTTTAGATGATACTGATTTTGAAACTATGGAAGATTATGCTGAAAAGCTTAAAATAAATTTAATTATAGGAAATTCAGATGGTAGAAGAATGGCACAAAAATTGAAGCTTGAAATAATAAGAATAGGGTTTCCTATACATGATAGAGTTGGAGGACAGAGGCAGGTAATAACAGCATATAGTGGATCTGCCTTTTTAATAGATTCTGTGGCAAATGTTATGCTTTCTCATACTCAAAATACTTACAGGGAAAAAGCTTATAATGACTTTTATGCACCTTTTGCAAAAATGGGGGAAAAAGAAAGTATACAAACTCCTGTTGATAAAAGCTGTACACATCCCTGTTTTTCAGATAATGCACATAAATTTGCAAGAATGCACATACCAATAGCTCCAAAATGTAATATAAGTTGTAATTATTGCAGCAGAAAATATGATTGTGCAAATGAAAGTAGGCCGGGAGTAACAAGTGAGATTTTAAGTCCAAAAGAAGCTCTTGAAAAGTTCAAAATTGTTAAGAGTAAAATGAAAAATTTGACTGTAATAGGTATAGCAGGTCCTGGAGATGCCCTTGCAAATTTTGATCAGGTTAGAGAGTCACTGAAGCTTATAAGAGAGCATTCTCCGGAAACTACTTTTTGCTTATCTACTAATGGACTTATGCTCCCATTCTATGCAGACGAACTGGTACAGCTTGGTGTGTCACATGTCACAGTTACAATAAATACAGTGGACAGCAAAATAGGATCGAGAATATATAAAGAGGTAAATTATTTAGGACACAAATATACTGGAGAAGAAGGAGCAAAAATACTTTTAAACAACCAACTTACAGGACTAAAATACCTGTGCTCCAAAGGTATAATATGCAAAGTGAATATAGTTATGCTCAAGGGTATAAATGATAATCACATAAAAGAGGTAGTGAAGAAAGTTAAAGAATGCGGAGCATATATGACAAATATAATGCAGATGATACCAGTTCCCGGAAGTGTATTTGAAGGTTTGCCTCTTGTTTCCAATATACAATTAAATGAAATGAGAAAAAAATGTGAAGTGAATATGAAACAAATGTACCACTGCAGACAGTGTAGGGCAGATGCGGTAGGAACACTTTCAGAAGATCGTTCTATAGATTTTAGAAATATAGGCTGTGGAGGCTGTTTGGGCAAGTGTTCTGATGATAAAAAAATAGAAGAAGAGAAGCTTATTAAAAATGCAGCTAAAAGTAAAAAATATAAGTTTGCAGTAGCCTCTAAATCCGGTATTAATATAGATCAGCATTTTGGACACGCTGCTGAATTTTATATTTATACTTATAATGATGGAACTACAAAATTTTTGGAAAAGAGGAATGTGGATAAATACTGCACAGGAGTGTATGAATGTGATGAACATGAAGACAAAATGGAAAAAACTATGAAAGCCATAGGTGACTGTAATGCGGTCCTTGCACTTAGGGCAGGTGTTGATCCAACAGAAAAATTAGGAAAAAGAGGAATTAAAGTTATTGAAATGTATGATTCTATAAACAAAGGTATAGTAAAAGCTGTAAAAATATTGGAAAAAGATAAAATTCATTCGGAAATGAATGCAGGATAGGAATTCTAAAATTATGAACTGTGCATTGTGAATTGTGCATTGTGAATTGTGAATTGAAAGGTGGTGTATGTATGTCCATTATATTAGGGAAAGAAAAAAAATTTATTGTAGATAGAACTTTACCTGAAGCTGTAAAAAGGACTGAGATAGTTGACCAGGATTTAGCGGGTGAATTTATAGCACTTGTTAAAAACATAGGTGTAGATTTTATGGAAATTAATGGTGAAGCGATTCAAAAAATAAAAGACCTTCCTGAAAATATAGACTACATATACAGGGTGGGGGATTTATTAGATGTATATGAATTTGAACATTTAATTATAGATTACAAAAAAGTTGAAACATTACCAGAGGAATTTTTAAATAAACTAAGAAATAAAAAGATAATATTGGAGGTAGATATTAAAATTTTAGAGCATCTCAATGAAAAAGATAACTGTAAAATTTTTAGTAAACTTAATATAATATGCATCAGAATAAAGGGCATTGTAAAGTATAATATAGCTGGGTGGAACAGACTTATAGAAAATATAAAAAATTGGTTTTCAGTATATGTGGATTTTTGTGCAGATGATAAATTTTATATGGCGACTTCCGTAAGCATTGAATCCTGTGCTGATGGTGCCGATGTTGTAACTGCAGCTTTTAATGGACAGGTTTACGGATTTGCATCTTTAGAAGAAGTTATTTTAGGCTTAAAAGTCATAAAAAGTGGGAAAGTATGTGGAAACTTAAAATTCATGGGACAGCTAGCAGAAGTATATACAAAACTTACCCACCAAAAGGTGCATCCTATGAAAGCTGTAATAGGAGAAGATATTTTTAAATATGAATCCGGTATTCATGTAGATGGTATAGAAAAAAACCCAGATACTTATGAACCTTATAATCCCTATGATATTGGAAAGAAGAGAATCATGTATATAGGAAAACATTCCGGGAAAAAGGCAGTGATGATAAAACTGAAGGAACTTAATGTAAACTATCAGGATGTAGATATTGGAGAATTTTTGAAAGAAATAAGAAAAAACAGCATTAAACTTAAGAGAAATATTCTTGATAAGGAACTGATCGAAATGTTTAATGATTTTAAAAAAATTAAAAATTGATAGTTGAGAAAAATTTTCATTAATTGTGAACTGTGAACTGTGAATTGTGAATTGGAAAAAGGAGGTGCTTCATATGGATGTTAATATTGTAGACACTACTTTAAGAGATGGGGAACAGAAAGCAGGCATAGCATTTGGAATAGATGAAAAAGTTAAAATTGCTAAAATCTTAAATGATATGGATATTTATCAGATAGAAGCGGGTTCGGCAGCTATGGGTGGAGAGGAAAAAGCAAGTATTGAAAAAATTGCAGCATTGGGTTTGAAAAGTAAAATATCATCCTGGAACAGGGCAAATATTAAAGATATAGATGCTTCCATAGATTGTGGTGTAGATATAGTTCATATATCTATTCCCACATCTGATTTACAGATTAAATCCAAACTTGGAAAAGATAAAGCTTGGGTTTTAGAGTGTATAAAAAAATGTACAACTTATGCTTTAGAAAAAGGGTATGAAGTAACCGTAGGTATGGAGGATGCGGCAAGGTCTGATATGAATTTTTTAATTGAATTTTGCACAGTTGTTTCTAAAATTGGCATCAAAAGAATAAGGTACTCTGATACGGTAGGAATATCTTATCCAAGGAAAGTTTTTTATAGCATAAAAAAATTACTTCAGGAAGTACCTATAGAAATAGAAATTCACGCTCATAATGATTTCGGAATGGCGCTGGCAAATTCTCTTGCAGCTGTAGAAGCAGGAGCTAAGTTTGCAGACTGTACAATTTCAGGCGTAGGAGAAAGGGCAGGTAACTGTGATTTTATCAAGTTTGCTAAAACTTTAGATATGTTTGAAGGCGAAAAAGTACTTAGGTGACAGGCACCGCGATGGAACATTTACGTTCCCATTCGGTGCCTGTCACCATAAAATAAATAAATCCTATCATTAAAGCAAAAATGTATGGTACAATATTTATATATTGCTAAATAAGGTAGGAGGTAATAAGTATATGAAAAGAAATGCTATAAAGGCAATAAGCACCACGGCTGTATTATCGTTGTTGCTTTCACCGGCACTTCCTGTTACTTCTGCTAAAGCGGCAGCAGGGGAAGTTACAAAATTATCTGGAGCAGATTGCTATGAAACAGCAGCTATAGTTGCTACACAAAATTGGACAAGTACTGACAATGTAATACTTGCTTCAGGTGGAGGATATTCAGATGCTATAAGTTCTGCAGTACTTGCAAAACAATTGAAGGCACCTGTACTTTTAACTGAGGCAGGATCTCTTAATTCTAATGCAAAATCTGCACTGGATAAGTTAAAACCAAAAAATATATATATAATAGGTGGAACTGCATCAATATGCCAGAAAACAAGAGATGATCTAAAGAGTCAAGGTTATAATTTAATTGAGTTAAGTGGGAAAAATAGATATGAAACTAACCTTGCAGTAGCTAAACAGCTTGTAAAGCTGGGGGTAAATGCAGACAATGTAATGATGGTAGGGGGAGAAGGCTTTGCAGATGCTTTATCTGCTGCACCCGTAGCAGCTGCTAAAGGTGAAATATTATTACTTGGAGTGAATAATACTCAAGCTATGAGCCCTATAGAGAATTTTATAAAGAACAATAATTCCAAAGTTACTGTTATAAGTACGCAAACTTTAATAAATGACAATACATATAAAAGTATAGGTGCTGTAAACAGGATATCTGGAGGGGCAGATAGATTTGCCACTAACTTAAATATATTGAATCAATTTGACAGCGAACTAAAGGCGGATAAACTCTATATTGCAAATGCTACTGGTGATAAATATGCAGATGCATTAATTGCAGCTTCTGTGGCTGGAACAAGTGCTGCACCTCTTGTACTTATTGATGGTCAGGATGACAGCGGTACTGCAAATGCAATGAATTATATCAAAAATAAAGCAGCAAAAACTACTGATTTAAATCTTATAGAGGAAAATGGAACGGTTTCTGACAAAACTATCTCTGATATAAATGCAGCAGCTTCAGGCAGTGGGGTTGAAAGTGCCACAGTAGGGTCTGTAACTACAAATGGACTTAATCAGATAAAAGTTGTATTTAATACGGATGTAGACAAAGATTCTGCAGAGAGGTCTGCAAATTATCAAATAGATGGTGGAGATCTTGGCTCAACTGTGCAAACTCAAGCTACAGCAACACTTCAGGAGGACAATAGAACTGTTTTTGTTACATTTTCTCACCCCTTTACTTTAAATAAGAGTGTGACTTTTACTGTTAAAAGTGCTGTAAATACAAAAAATTTGGGAACTACTGTACCAAAATATGATAAGCAAGTTACTTTTTCGTCTATAAGTACTCCAACTTTTGATTCTATAACAGCTATAGGTGGAAACAAGTTAAGGGTGAAATTTTCAGAGCCAATTAGAATGGACAGCAGTAATCTGTCTTCGTTTAGAATAAATAGGCAGAGTATAACTGCTTTTGGAATAAACACATCTGATTCTGTTACTAAATTTAGGGATAAATCCTTAGATGGGGTATGGGCTGATGGTGTAGATTTATACTTTAATTCTCCGCTTCCAGTAGGTAAAAATACTTTTACTGTGCCAAATGGAGAATCTGGAGGTAAATTCAGTGATGCAGCTAATTTGCCAATAAGTAGTACTTCTAAAGATTTTACTGTAAATTCTGTGTCTGGAAACCCACAAGTTCAAAGCGTAACAAGTAACAATGTAGATACTATTTATGTAAAGTACAATAGACCTATGGATGAGCAGACTGCCCTTGAACCGAGCAATTACAAAATAAATGGAACTACAGTAAATGTGGATGATTCCTATGTAACTTTTGATACAGGGTCAGGAGATACTGTAGTGAAAATCACAAAAGTGAGTGATATGCTTAAGCAGGGAGAAAATGCAGTTACGATAAAAGGAAATGTTACAGATACCTTTGGAAACTACATAAATGAATCCAACATGAGTCTTTATGTTGGAGGAGACACCACTAAACCTACAATATCTACAGCTAGTATTTTTGATGAAAAGACTATAAGGATAAAATTTAATAAGGATGTTTCCACAAGTTATGCTGAAAATAAGGGAAATTACACTGTACTTGATTCTACGGGAGCAAATATAACTTATAAAATTGATACTATAAATGATATAACTGTAGATGGAAATAGTAAAAGGACTTTTGACATAAAGTTTAAAGAGGATGATCTTAAAGGTTCGAAATATACTTTGACTGTAAAAAATATAATTGATACAGAGGCAAGTCCTAACATAATGGATAATTATACTACTACCTTATCTGGAATGGACAATGAAGGTACAAATGTAACGGAAATATTGAGAAGGGTAGATAATTCCCATGCTGTGGCAATATTTTTTAGTAAGGCTATGGATCAAGATTCTTTAGAAAATTCATCTAATTATATGTTTAAAGATGGTCAGGGAAATACAAGAAGTTTACCATCCAGTGCTATGATTACTCCAAGCATTGATGGCAAGAGTGTAACTGTGGAATTTAATTCTGATTATACTATAGGCTCAGGAAGTAGTGGCTCCAGTGTAATTCAAATGGGAGTAAAAAATCTTAAGGATGTAGATGGAAAACCTCTAGATCTCGGATCATATATGGGAGATATAACTATAGATGATAATAATGATGGACCAAGACTTGTAGCAGGTACTGCACAGATGAGTTTCGCAAATAATGATATATATGTTAAAGTGTCACTATCAAAACCGCTGGATGTGCTGTCTTTTAATGATTTTCGAGTAGCAGGTTATGCACCGGATACTGGGTCTACAAGTGGGAATGATGTAACACTCATATTTAAGTCTGGAATTAAAAACAATCAGAAGATAAATGCCATAAAAAATGCAGGCAGTATGACTAATGTAAGTATAGAAAATACAAGTTCTGTAGATGCGGCAGGACGTAATATAAAATCTGGTTCTACGGCAGTGTATGTACCACCTATAGCCATGCAGGATTTATGGTCTGCCAGCCCTAATTCTGGTATGAATGTTGTAAATGTAGTATTTAATCAAGAAATAGATGATGATATTGTTACTTCTTATAATGATGACTTCTTGTTTACAGATGAAGAAACAGGACAGCAACTGATACCTACTTCAGTATGGGTAGATAATAGAACTCTTGTTTACAGGTTTAACAATGGGACATTCAGCAGAGGTGATCGCATTCTAGTAAGAGCTAATAGTGATAGCTCTAAGATAAATGTAAGAAGTGAAAGTCATAATACTTCAGGATATACAATCTATTCTCCATCTGATAGTGATATTTCAGGTAAAATTATAACAGTAGGAGAATAAAAAAATATAAGCCCCCTGGTATTTAATATCAGGGGGCTTATTACGCTTAAATTACTGATGTTGATAACTATTTAAGGCATTTCCAAGCATTGTATCTAAATCATCTATTCCTTTATTTCCATTTTCAATATTGGAAATATAACCTCCGCTATTTCCCATGACTTGAAGTGCATTAGTAGATTTCTCTAATTTGTCTATATCCATATTGTCCAGAGCATCTTTCATTTCAGTAAATACATTGAGACAGCTGGTTGTATAATTCATAGTTATATTTACATAATTTAATTGTGTATTTATATTATCTAAGTACTGTTTGTTAAGGCTGGCTAATCCATTTGGTACTGAAAGATTGGAAACTTCATCTTTTAATGCTGTAAGATCATTTTTGTAAGAGGATAAATAAGAATTACCCTGATTGAACAAAGTAATTAATTGTTCTATATCTGATGATAACTCCTGTGCTGTTGATGCAGAAGTAATAGCTGTTCTTATGTCAGTTGTCTTATTATACACATCCTCCATTTGGGTTGAAACGGTACCTGTTTTATCCTTATAGGATTCACAGTAGCCTTTTAAAGCAGTTATATAGTCTATTTCAGATTTAGGTATTGATGAAGTAGGCTTTAGCAAATATTCTACGGACAAATCTACAGAACTAAGTCCTCCTAAAAGGAATATGTCCTTATACCCTTTTTCATCTATATAGCTTTTTTGTTCTGATATATCCTTACCATTTGTTAGCATTATAGGTGCACTTAATTTAGAAGCTAGTGCACTTCCAGCTAGTGCATCTGGGAAGTTTGCACCATTTGCTAATACTGCAAAATTTGAATTTGAATTAAAGTATTTACATATGCTGAGTGAAGTATCATATCTAGTTTGTCCACCTAATCTAGTTATATTACTATCTGTAAGAGAAGAATCCATACTTTTTATTTCATTTACTACACTGTCACTTACAGAACCTTGTCCGCCTATTATCAATATTTTAGACGGTTGTATACTGGAAATAACATCTTTATTGCTTTCAGATAACTTTCCATTATCTATCATAAATATAGGGTATTTGTAACATGCAGCTGCACTTGATACGCTGAGGGCATCTGCAAAGCCCCAACCATTTGTAATTACCATAGGAGTACCTTTTTGAACATTCATGGAATTAATGATAGATTTGTTGGTTTCAAACCTATTGTTACCACCAAATCGTGTTACATTTCCATAGCCAAGTCCTTTTATGTAGCTTACAAAATCATCACTTACAGAAGAAGTACCCCCTAATATGTATATATTTCCGCTCTTGCTTAAATGGTTTTGTATGTAATCTACTGCATTTGAAGAATTTTTAAAGTCATCATTTAATAAAAGTATAGGTGCGTTGTATATTTTTGACAGTACACTTCCACCTAGAGCATCAGGAAAGTCCTTTCCACTGGCTACTATTACACTTTGAACTGTTCCGTTTTCAAAGTTATCTGCAATTTTTTCCGAAGTTTCATATCTGTTGCTTCCTGCAAGTCGTGTTACATTATACGTAGTTTTAGCATAGGTAGTATTTGACATACCCAATACTATAGCTGCTGTTGCAGCTATTCCTAGTATTTTCTTCACTATCCTTCCATCTCCCTTTAAAGTATATATACTTAATTCTAGCATAAAGCTACAAAAAAACCTATAAGAAAAATTTAACTTACTTAAATATATTGAGAAAATTAGGAAGAAAATACTTATATATTTAACTTTTATACATAATAAATTAAAGAATTGGTTTTGATTAAACTCGTAATCTGTATCCAGCGCCCCATACAGTTTGAATGTATTGAGGATTGGAAGGAGAAGACTCTATTTTTTCTCTTATTCGGCCTATATGTACAGTAACAGTGGAGGTATCACCTATTGCATCTAATCCCCAAATTTTTTCAAATAAATCTTCCTTACTAAAAACTCTATTAGGGTTTTGAGCCAGGTACGATAGTATTTCAAATTCTTTTTGAGCTAAATTTACTTCTCTGCCATTTACAAAAACTTGTCTACAATTTTGATTTATTTCCAAACCTCTTATAATAATATTATTTTTTGAAGGTTTAACAAATTTATCTTTTATTTTTTCATAATTTTTAATGTGGGATTTGACTCTTGCAACTAGTTCACTTGGGCTGAAGGGCTTGGTTATATAATCGTCAGCACCAAGAGTTAATCCTTTTATTTTATCAATTTCTTCTTTTTTTGCAGAAACTAGTAGTACAGGAATGTCTTTTTCTTCCTGTATACTATGTAAAATACTAAAACCATCTAGTTGAGGGAGCATTATATCTAAAATTAACAGATCAAATTTGTTTTCTTTAAAATTATTTAAACCTTCTATTCCATCAGTACATATTACAACTTCAAAGTCTTCAAGTTCCAAATAGTCTCTTATGAGTTCAGCAATGCTTAAATCATCTTCAATTATTAAAATCTTTTTCATCATAAATTATCTGCCTTTCATGTAATTTGGGTAATGATATAGTTATACTTGTACCTTTGCCTTCTTCACTTGCAGCCCATATCTTACCCTTATGTCCTTCAACAATTTGCTTTGCAATTGCAAGGCCAAGACCACTTCCTTTGGTTTCTGTTCTTGCAGAATCTGCCCTATAAAATCTGTCAAATATTTTATGTATGTCATTTTGGCTTATGCCAGAGCCATTATCTTTTATTTCAATTAGTATACTTGCGTTGTTTTCTCTGAGGGAGATTAATATATTACTGTTTTTAGTATCACCCATGTATTTTTTAGAATTATTGATAATATTTAGAGCAACTCTTGTAAATCTTTCACGATCAATCATTACATATTTACATTTATTCAGATTATTTTGAAGAGAAATATCAATATTTAATTTATTTAATTCAAAAGCACTTTCTTCAACGCAGTATGTAAAATATTCAACTATGTCCGTCTTTTCAAAATTAAAGGGTATCTGATTTAAATCAAGTTTTGAATATAAAAGTAAATCGTCAATCATTTTGTCGATTTGTTGTGATTTAGAATAAATTGTTTTTAAATAATGCTCAAGTTTTTCAGGAGTATTTGTAACTCCGTCTAAAATACCCTCAACATATCCTTTTATGGATGTAATAGGAGTTTTTAAGTCATGTGATATACTTGAAACCAATATTTTTCTATCCTCATCGTACTTCATCTTCATATGTATGGAATTTTTCAACTGTATCCTCATTTTTTCAAAGTCGGAACATAAATCCCTTATTTCACTGTCACCATCTTCTATGATTTCAAAACTTAAGTCACCACGACTTATTTCCGAGGTTGCCTTTTTTAAACTTTCTATTGGAGAAACTATTCTTCTTGAAAATAAGTAGGAAACAAATATATTTGTTATTATACAAGAAAATATAAAAATGCTTATTATAGTTATAATAAAAATTTTAAGTACATTGCTGTCATCCCCGAGTGGAACTATAAGTATTGTTTTAGTTGAAGAATCGTCATAATTAAGCGGGATTATATGAAAAATATATTGATTACCGTCAATTGAAATTGTTTCACGATTATTTTCTTGAAAAAATTTTTGAATGTCTATTTTATTTATATCCATAGAATTAAAGATTACGTTATTGTTCTTTAATATTATAATGTCCCCATTTACATTGGAAAGTTTTTGGTATAGATATTTTTCAAATTTGGCATCTTCAATATTTGAAGGGGATATTTCAGCGGATATATTTAATAATTGTGATTTTATAGCTTCAAGTTTTTTGAAATTGTCATATCCTATGTTTGTGTTCAAAAATTTTGAAGATATAAATATAAATATAAATGCAGTTAAGATTGTAACAATAAAAGGAACTATAAGTGTCATGCTGTTGTAAACTGTAAGACGTTTTTTGATATCCATTTTCTCACCTTAAAAATCTTTTTTATCAAATAAATAATAACTTCCTGTAAAAAATATTATAGCATAGCTTAGCATCATCATAAATTTACAAAATATTTTATAAACAGGAATGGTATTCATAATCCATAGCTTGTACCAATCAAATAAGCTTATAAAGAATAAAGACGAATACTGAAAAAATATAATGCTTAAAAATTTAAATAGTATAAAAATTAAAATGGATAAAAAGAATACACTTGTGCCACTTTTAAAAATATTCGATAAAAATGCGACGATCAATGCAAAAACAATCATTGGAAATATTGTAACAGTATAAGAGAGAATTATTCTGAATATACTTAATAAAGTTACTGTATTTGAATTAAAAATCAAGCCTGCTGTAATTGAAAAAATCATTACAAAAAAAAGATTTGATAATATAAATACAGTTATTGAAACTAATTTTGCAGTAAATAATTTCAATCTTGTAATTGGCATTGTAAGTGGGATTTTCATTGTGTTATGTGAAAATTCTCCCGAAAAACTATCTATTGTAACTAGAGCAGTGAATAGTGGAAGAACAATATTTGATATAAGTGATAAAACTAGTATTGGAAATTCTGTATTTGAAACCCCTCTAAGTCCAAATCCATTTCTCAGTGCAATAATTACTATTTGACCCAATATAATAATTATAAATGATATTATAGCAGATAGGAGCATTTTTTTCTTTTTATACAATTTTTCAATTTCATTGATTAAAGCAGCTTTAAATTCTATCATTCCTATTTACCTCGCTGACAAAATAGTTTTCAAGTGAAGAATAATTTTTTAAAATATTTTTAGTAGTATCAACATTAATTAGAGTACCATTATATAATAAGCCTATCTTAGTGCAGGTCATTTCAATATCATGTATTAGATGACTTGATATGAAAAATGTAGTCTGTTCTTTTTGAGCCATATCTTTTATAATATTTCTTACGTCAATCATTCCTTCTATATCCAGTCCATTTAAGGGTTCATCTAAAATAATTATTTTGGGCTTTGACAAAATTGCAGAAGCAATTCCAAGTCTCTGTTTCATTCCAAGAGAGAACTTTTTAGTTTTTTCATGTTTATATTTTGAAAGACCCAGTAAATTCAAAACTTCATTAATTCTTGAATCATTTACATTTTTATAATATCTTGAAGTTTGTTTTAAATTTTCAAATGCAGTTAAATATCCGTAGGATTGAGCAGTTTCTATAATGCAGGTTACGTCTTTCATTGCATTTTCAAAATCATCTAAAATACTATGGTTAAAAATTTTTACATCACCTCTATCCGGTTTTGCAAGACCTGTCATAATTTTCATAGTAGTTGATTTGCCAGCTCCATTAGGTCCTAAAAATCCAAAGATATCGCCTCTATTTATTTTCAAATTTAGATTACTTATACCCCTGTCATTTTTAAATAATTTGCTTAAATTATTTATCTCAATTACTGTTTCCAAATGGCATTCCCTCCTCATTGGATGCTTTATCAAATTTTAACTTACATTTGGAAACATACTGACAATGAGTTTTGTCAGCACATATTCCAAATTTTATATTAAAAATTCACTTAATCAATTGAGTATCTTATTAAATAAAGAATCAGTATCAAATTCTGGCTCATTATCTATATTAAAATTTATATTTGCAGATGTTGGGGAAATATATATGTTTCCCTTAAGGCTGTTCCCGGAAGATGTAGTAGTACTAAAATCTGCTGAGGTACTTTGATCCTGAAAATTACCTTTAAAGTTGAATGATTTTGTGTTTGAAGAGTAATTTTCATATCCTTTTAAAAATGTTTCATAATATTTTCCTTCTACATGTTTGCTATCTATTTTATTGATTTCTATAAATCGTTCACCTATTTTTTGAAATTTATCCTCTTTTTTTATTGTAATGTCAGTTTTATATTTGCCAAGATATGCATTTGGATTAGATAATTTAGTATAGTCCTTTTCAGTGTTTTCAAATACTTTTTTATCTGAAAGATCTGGTTTGGATACTTTTGTACTATTTATATCTTTAATTTTTAGAGATAATTCGAAAACTAAAAGATGATCTTTGCCGCTGTTATCTTTTCCTGAAATTGTTCCAGATGCAAGTACATTTTGTATTGTTCCATTCTTATCTGTAGTAATTTCAGCAGAGGCATCCTTAACAAATACGTCTTTTGAAATTTGTGGAAGTTTTACAGAAGACGAATCTGGTTGTGAATGTTGTTTGTTGATATTAGTAATATCTTCTTTTAATCTAAAAGATATTAATGCATTTATAAGTGATGGTATTTGATTTTCGTTTAAAGAAGTGGATAGTTTTTTACTTCCATCAGGTTTTTCGGTTACAGATATAGAATCCTTTAAATTACCAATAGCAGCATCTACTATTTTTTCAATATCAGATGTTCTATTCTCTTTAAACGGATTTGAAAGGATTGAATCATCTGCTTTAGTTTTGTCGGTTATATTGGTTACGTAATACATATTACCATTTAGAGTATTATTATTTATAATAATATTTTTATCCTTATAGTATAGGTATTTTGATATAGTAGTGCCATTATTTGTCTTGCTTGTATTTTCTACAGATTTGTCAGACAAATTATATTTATTTAGCATATTTTTAGAATATATAATCGAACCATTATCTTTAACTA
The DNA here is from genome assembly GCF_004006395.2 of Clostridium sp. AWRP. NCBI lineage: Bacteria > Bacillati > Bacillota > Clostridia > Eubacteriales > Clostridiaceae > Clostridium > Clostridium sp. AWRP. Next base: position 477,464 of record NZ_CP029758.2, read on the forward strand.
AAAATGAAGAATCTACAGTAAAGCTTGAAAATTTACTAGTGCAGCTTTGAGCAGTGTACTTAAGGGAATCTTTAAGTCTATCATATCCACTTTTTGAATTGACTTCAGCAAATGCTGTAGTTGTAAACATAAGTGTTCCAATAGTAAAACTTATAAGCATTGCTGCTTTCTTACTTATTTTCATTTTGCATAGCTCCTTTATGATTATTTATGAAAGACTTTCATAGTTTAATTATAAATTGAGTGTATCTAATTTGTATAAATCAAATATAAACAAAGTATAAACTTATCAATGAATCTTACTTAGTGGGAGTTTTGTTTCTCCCACTAAGTTTAGATGAATTATCTAGGGGCGTAGCTACTGTTATCTCCCACTTTGATAGAAGTGGGAGTGTTACAGTAGGTAGCCATCAGATACAATTTTAAACAAAATTGTAGGTTAACTTTACCATGGAAATATAAATATAATTGTGATAGAATTAGTTATCATTGAAATATTATATTTTGGAAGAAAATAATTTAATATATGGAAGGAGGAAAAAATGAATAAAATTAAAATATTAGCTTTCACAGCAGTAATAACACTTTGTACAAGCACTGCAGTTTTTGCAGATGGAAATACATTAGATATTGACAGTTTTATCAATACTGCTATTCAAAATTCTTATGATGTCAAAAGTGCAGATATTTCAATAAAACAGGCTCAAAACTCCTACACGAGTGATATAAAAAATGCAGCTTCTTATTCTGATCAATTAGACAAAGGTGGAGCAAATTTAGATAGATATACTAGATTGCAATTAATGGAAAATATGAGCGATACTCAACAGCAGGATAAGTTTTCTGAATATAAATACACTCAAATAAAAACTGTAGCTGAAAATCAGGTAAAGCTGTCTGCCTATAATCAATATACGACAATTATGAATGATAAAGATGCAGTAGATTTGGAAAATCAAAAATTTAAAAATGCAGAAAAACAATATAATAGTGCACAGCTCAAATTAGGCCTTGGAACGATATCCCCTTCAGATGAAAAAAAGGCTGAAGCAGATTATATATCGGAAAAAAATCAACTTAGAAAATGTCAGAGACAGTATAATTCAGATATTCAGAGTTTAAATAAAATTGCAGGAATTGATATATATACCCAGTATGCTATTCCGTTTAAAGACAAGCTTACGGAATCACCTTATATAAGAAATTATAATGAGTATTTAAATGATGCTCTGAAAAATAGAGCGGAAGTTTTAATAGGACAGAAAAATATAGAACTTCAAAAATTCAAATATGATGTTGTAAATGGCATATTCTCTGATAAGCAAAGTGTTCCAAATAGACTTGCTCAGGCAAATGTAGATAATGCTTCTGATAGTTTGGAGATTCAAAAATTGAATATAACTTCAGAGGTAAATAGCTTGTATAATGATCTTCAAGTTAAGACAAGAATACTTGGATCAAAAAAAGATGCCTTAAATTTAGCACAGACTAATTATAATACTGCACAGATAAAATATAATGTAGGGGTGCTAAGCAGGATAGATTTTGATACCCAGGCTGCTAATTTGAAGAGTGCACAAAATGATTTGAAATCTGCAGAAAGAAGTATATGGATGGCACAAACTAAGTTGGAATTAGCTTGTGGCGCAGGAAGTGATACTTCAAATTTATCTAATTAATAGAAGCTTTCATATTGAAGGGGGAAAAAGGATGAAAGGTAAATTAAGTATAGCAATTGGATTAGCATTAGCTTTTAGTATAAGTAGTACATGCTTTGCAGCAAATAATAGTACCATAACACCTGTAAATAGCATTACTGGTAATGCAACTTTAAGTTTGGATCAGGTACTTAATGATATAGAAAAAAATAGTGTATCTATCCAAACTAAAGAACAAAAAATACTTCTATATCAAAGACAATTTGACAGGGACAATATGAATGCAGCTCTTATAAATAACAGTGGAACAAGTGAGGCTAATTATCCAAATGGACAATATGCAAATATAAAGCTTACTACAGATGTAATTCCAAAGGCAGATGAACAGAACATAAAAGACGCAAAACATGATAAGGATGATTCGCTGCAGAATCTTAAATTTTCTACAGAACAGCAGTATTTAAATGCTCTTACCAATGAGGATCAGATAAATACAATTAATGACCAGATAAAAAATGTTGAGGAACAAATTGCCCAGACCAAGGTGAAAATAGCAAATGGACAACTTACAAATAATGACTTGCAGTCTTTACAAGTTCAGGAAAGTCAGCTTCAAGCCTCATTAAATCAGCCTAAAGCACAGTTTCAACAAAATTTATTGGCTATAAAGCAGACAATAAATATGGATCTTGATGGGGATTTGACTCTGGTTCCGACTGAAAAATCTTTTGTAAAATATAATGACAGCAATATAGAAGATAAGATTAATAAAGCAGTTGACAGTAACTATAATATAGGGAAGATAGATAACAATCTGGATATACTTAGAATAAAGGAGAATATATATAAGCAGTATTCTCATAATGATGCATCAGGTGAGGTAAGTGCGGGACTTAGCATTGAAGATCTTGAAAATAGCCGTACTAATACTATATTGACTATTAAAACTAATTTGTGGAATGGCTACTATGGATTAAAAACTTTAGAGGATGCTATAGAAACTGAACAAGCAAAAGTAGCAAGTGCTCAGTCAACTTACGATACTACGGAAGCAAAGGTTCAACAGGGAGTTGCCGTGCAGCTTCAAGCAGATTCTGCAGCTCTTGCACTTAAAAGTGAAAAAATTAATTTAAAAAATGCTATAAACAATTATGTGGTAGCAGTAGAGCAATTTGAATATAACTTAACACAATAATTTTACAGACAATATTTAAAAACTATGCTAGATAATATTTAGCATAGTTTTATTTTTGTAGAAAATTAAATTTTTATTAAAATAAATAGAAATACTATAAAATTGAATCATATATGATAAAATGAGATTTGAAATAATTATATGGAGAGTGATAATGTGAAACACAATTTTAAAAAATTAGGAATACTTGCATTGATGTTAACACTGCTTATATCTCTATCGGGATGTTCCTTTGGAAAACAATCTTCCCAAAATGATGCTTCAAAAATTGCGGCGGAAAAACAGAAGGAGGCAGCAAAACAGAAAGAAGCAGCTAAGATAACAACAGATACAGACAAGACAGCTCAGCTTAAGAAGGAAAAAGCTATATTTAATGGACAGGTATATGTACAAAATAACAGAGCCATAGCTACAATGGTAATTAAAAGTGGAGTTAGTGACAAAGAAGCTAAAGATCTTGCACAAAAATATGCCCAGGATTTAAAGAAAAAATATAAGAATATGCAGGTAAATGTAATGGCTGTAAGAGATAATAAAAGTATAGTTAATTTGACTGTAAAGTAATGCAGAATACTATAATGTAAGAATTAATAATGAAGAATTAATAGTGAAAGATGATTTTTAGCTGTTACAAAAAATCCACATTAACTATTAATTCTTCATTCTTAACTATTAATTAAAAAAGCTTTGCGTCTCAATATTTCTAAATTGAGAATTCCATACTAGTTATTTAATACTTGAAAGCACATTTCTGTAACATTAGGTTTTAATTTATTTCTTCCCATATCCTGTATGTTGTATTTGCCGTTACTTAAGACTGTAATGGTATATGTTTCTCCAGGGGTATAGCCATTAGAGGGTGGATTTATCACTATAGTATCAGGGCTTTCAAAAGTAAAGGAAACATTTACGCATTTTTTGCTGCTGTCAGTAACACTAATATTGTCTGTCATAGTCATGTCTATGTCATTTAGAACTGTATCGTCTTTGTTTGAGAGAGTGTGTCTTCCATCTATGGCTTTAGAAAATTTTATTTTCCAGGTTTTAAAAGGATCATTTATTACAGTGTTTGGTATGGATTTTATATCTGTATTTTTTATTATATTACACTTGCCATCTTTTACAGCAAGGGAACAGCCTTCATTAAAACTGGAGGCACTATCAAAATTATAGGTGATAAAAGTGGAGCCAAGTCTGTCAATGTAACCCCATTTTATATACTTTTCTTTGAGTTCTGAGTCATCAGAATTTTCAACAGAAGAAGAACCAGTATTTTTTTTTACCACAGCATATCCTTCATTAAAATCTGAGGCATTATCAAATATAGGACTTATTACCACGTCACCTTTTGAGTTTATAAATCCATATTTTCCATCCTTTTTCACCATTGCCATACCTTCCTTGAAAGCATACACTTTGTCCAATTGAGATTCGTGAGTTAATTCTCCTTTTTTATCTATGAATCCATACTGATCATGTGAACATACAATGGCTTTTCCTTCTTGAAAAGTATCTATCCAAGTAAATTGTGGACTAACAATTATTTTGCCTGTAGAATTAGTTATACCATATTGACCGTTTTCAACTATTTGGCACATTCCGTCATCTTCAGGTATTATGCTGTCATAATTTAAATCCAGAATTAAGTTCCCTTTTTTATCTATGGCACCATATTTATCTCCACTTGATATTTTTATTAAATTATTGTTTAAATATGATATGTCAGTGTATTTAGGTTCTAAAACTATTTTTTCATTCATATCTGAAAGACCCCAGTGTTTATCCTTTTTAACAGGAACAAGTCCGAGAACTGGAGATTTTATTTCATCAAAATTAAAGGATGTGAAGTTCCCCGACTTGCCTATAATACCCCAGGTATTTCCTTTTTTTACAGCAGCATATCCATCGTTAAAATCATAGGCATTATTATAATTACATCCAGAAAGTAAAGTGCCATCACTTTTTAAAAATCCATAACTATTGCCTTCCCTAACTCTCATAAGACTGTTATAAAATCCATAAATTGCATCAAACTGTGGCTCAGTTACAATTTTACCCGAGCTATTTATTAAACCCCATTTGGAATTTTGTTTTACAGCAGCTAGTCCATTTGCAAAAAAGTCTGAAACTTCTTCAAATTGTGGTTCTACTACAACGGATCCATTTTCATTGACAAATCCAAATTTAGAACCTTTGGCAATTTTTGCATATCCGTTTTTAAAGGAAGATATGGAGGTAAATTTGGCTGGCAATTTTACTTTACCGTCTTTGTCAATTAATCCATAAAAATTGTTATTTTGAAATTTTGCAAGGTTTGTTTCAAAGGCATATACATTTGTACAGGATACATTTAAATCTGTAATTGAATGATTTAAGTTGTTTGATGCTGACACTTTTGGTGAGTTGAAGATAAACCCAGTGCTGGTTGAAAGCATAAAAGTAAACATTAAGCTTAAATATTTTTTAGATACTTTTTTCAAAGTTCTTCCCTCCTTAAATATATTTTTAGCTTATTATACCATTTATATTATGTTATTAGAATTAGCATCAATAAAATTTATCCCCTTGGAATTTACTTATGGAAAAGTTGCCATCGTTTTACTACAGATTGAAAATTGACAACTTAAAATGGTAATGATATATTTAACTAAGATATCATTAAAATGATTAACAACTATTTATTATATGGATTTGGAGGTATAAAATGGTTAAAAAAGCACAGAAAGATAGGGCACAGGACAGTGAAGAATATGTTTCAACAGTTCTTTCACTTTTAGATGAAGAAGAAAATGTAGTTTCAGATGTGCAAAAAGAGATTTTTGAAGATGAAATAAAAGAATTACCACCCATAAAAGAGGGACAACTTAATGTATCAGGTGTATATGCTTATGATTTAGGAGACAAGCTTGAAGTTAAAATATATGTAAGAAATGGCCTTTCAGATAAATTGAATTTACGGATGATACCTTTTGTAATTAAGAACTCTAAAGGAGATATTCTGGCAGCACAGCAATTTAATTTAGCTTGTCTTGGAGAACTGCCACCTCATTCTGCAAGACCTATAAAACTTTATTTTGACAAAAAAAATGTTAAAGTAGATAAGATACCTCAGGACGATTGGCAGGTTGCTTTAAATGGAGAGTTTAATGTTACATCTACTGTAAGACCTATATATGAAGGCCTTCCTGTAGGAATGAAAGATGAAGACAAACTGGTTTTTAATAAGTTTTTAGCTGAACTTCCTGAAATGGAAGAAGGAGAATTTAGTATATCAACTTTTAGTATTGGAATTCAAACAAATGGTAACATTTTAGTAACTGCTGTTATGAGAAATGCTGCAAATCAGCCTATTACTATAAGCAAAATACCTATGACTGTACTGGATGCTAAAAAGAGAGCTGTTAAATCTGAAAGTTTTGAGTTGAAAGATTTTACAGTAAGTCCTTGTAGGGCAAAGATATGTAATTTTGCATTTCCTACAGATGTACATCCGGAACAAAATCAGGCTCTAGATGGGTGGTCTGTGGCATATAAGCTTGTTAAGATAAACGGTAAGGTCAATGTAAAAAGAAAATAATTTTTACAATTCCCTATAGAAAATTGCAAATTATACGAATATAAAAATGTGCATAATTTTTAAGTAACATTTAAAAAAATGTGTATTTGAACTATAATGTATATGTAACAAATTGTAAAGAAATGAATTGTTCAATGTTGTGTTAGATTATTTATGAAGAAATATATGATAATTTGGAGGGATTATTTATGCAGAAAAAAAGCAAAAAGGTTCTGTCAGCTTGCAGTATAGCATCTTTACTTGTGACGACTACGGCAGTTTCCACAGGTGTAAAGGCTGCAGATTCTGGTGTGAACAGAGTAGGTGGGACTAACAGATATGAAACAGCTACAAAAGTGGCTGATTCGGGTTGGACTTCATCAGATTATGCTATAGTGGCAAATGGAGAAGGTTATGCAGATGCACTTTGTGCTACGCCGCTTGCAAAAGCCAACAATGCACCTATACTTTTAACTACAGGTGACAGCAGTAATGCTTTAGAGCAAAATACATTAAATGAACTTAAAAAATTAAACGTAAAACATGTAATTGTAGTTGGAGGAACAGGAGTAGTACCTGACAGTGTTTTAAATAGCATAAAAGCACAGGTAACTGATGTAGAAAGAATAGGTGGACAAGATAGATATGAAACTTCTGTAAAAATAGCAGAAAAGATTGGAACACCTACGAAAGCAGTTATTGCCAGCGGAGAAGGTTATGCAGATGCCCTTTCAGCAGGTCCTGCTGCAGCTATAAACGGAATGCCTATACTTTTAAGTAGAGCAGGTAGTTTACCAGATACAGTATCAAACTATATTAAAGCACATTTACAAATAACTCAAACTTATGTAATAGGTGGTATAGCATCTATAAGTGATTCTATTTTAAACTCACTTCCATCAGCAAAAAGATTAGGTGGACAAACTAGATATGATACAAATGTAGCTGTACTCAGAGAATTTGCTTCAAGCTTTAATTTCAACAGTATGTATGCAGCACTTGGAGATGGACCTTTAGGCAATGAATTTGCAGACGCACTTACAGGTGGAGCACTTGCTGCTAAACTTGGGAATCCTCTTGTAATAACAGGAAAAACAATAAGTTCTGCTACTTCAAGTTTTCTTAAGGAAAAGGGACTTACAAATAGTACTCTTACAGTATTAGGAGGAGCAGGTAGCATACCTGATTCAGTTGCAAGTGATATTAAAGGTGATATGGGAAATTCATCAACAACACCAGGTGGTGGCAACGGTGGTAGCAGTGGATCAAGTGTACCTCTTAGTGGTGCTTTGTTAAATGGTTCAATAGTTAATAATGACAATTATAAACAATTTGTGAAAGATCTAAATACAGGTAAGTATTACAATGAATTTTTTACAATAAAACCAAATGAAGGTTCTAACGATACATCTATAAGTGTACAATTAAAGAAAAATGATAGAAGTGTTGAAGACATATTTGTAGATGCACAAAATAAATATCTAGTTGACGGAAAACTTACTGATAGTGATATTCAGGCTATAAAGGATAATGTGGATAAAGCTAATGCTAAATTAGATTTGGTATATAATAAACAATTATTAGGAAGTTTAACTATAGGAAATAGCAATAAAGACTTAAAAACATTTTTATCAAGTCTAGGATCAAAATATTTCCTTACTGATGGTTCGGGACATTTAGATAAAGATTATATAGTGAATAAGATAACTACAGATTTACCTAAATATAATACTGCTAGTGGATATGAAACGTTTAAAAATGATTTAACTACGAAAATAAGTAACTATTTTAAGAATGATTCTTCTAAAGATACAATTGTTAAATATCACGGGTATACCTTAGGTAATATATATAAGGATAGTACAGAAATGTTTGATTCTGGATGGTCACATGAAACTAATGCAAATAAATTAGTGGATATAATTTTGCCAAGTAGTAGAGTTGGTGGAACATATACTATTAATTTTGCTAATAGTGCTGGACATCTTATAATAGACGTATCTAATATTAACTAAAACTGAAAAGTTCAATAAAACTCAGGCCTAAAACCTGAGTTTTATTAATAAGTATAAATATAATAGAAAATCTTAAAATTACCACAACATGCAAGACAATAGTGGTAGACAAAATAAATTTTAAGACTTACTATTAAATTGAGAACTGAATTGTGAAATGTGAATTGTGAATTAAATAAGGGGGATACTTATGTTACGAAGAAATAAAATAATTTCAAAACTAATACTTGGCGTTTTTCTTGCCTCCTCTACAGTATTTGCTGCAGGGCAAAATGTATTTGCAGCATCGAGTAGATTATGGGGACAGGATAGATATGCAACTTCTACTGCGGTATCTAAAAATAGTTGGGGATCTTCTGACTACGTAGTACTTGCCAGTGGAGAAGGCTATGCAGATGCCCTCTGTGCAGCACCTGTTGCAAAAAAATACAGTGCACCTATACTCTTGACTGGAAGCAAAGAGTTAAATGAAGGTGTGAAAAGTGAAATAGCAAGACTTAAGGCAACTCATGTAATAGAAATAGGTGGAGAAGCCTCCATTTCAAGTGATATAGAAAATGAACTAAAGTCCATGAAACTTAATGTACAGCGTTTAGGAGGACAAAATAGATTTGAGACTTCTGTAGTTGTGGCAAATTCTCTGGGAAATGTTACTAAAGCAGTTGTAACTTCAGGATATGGATTTGCAGATGCCCTCTCCATTGCCCCTATAGCTGCAGAGCAGGGTATGCCAATACTTTTGACGGGAAAGGACTCACTGTCTGATGCTGTACAGAATTATATAAATCAGAATAAAGGTTCTATAAAGAATTCCTATGTAATAGGTGGAGAAGGAGTTATAAGTGACAGCGCTATTTCAGGACTGCCTGCAGTGGCTAGAATAAGCGGCCAAAATAGATTTGATACCAATGTAAAGGTATTGTCTTATTTTAAAGGCAGCATTGACTTTAATAAATTATATGTAGTTAAAGCAGATGGGCCTACTGGAAATGAATTTGCAGATGCTCTTTCCGGATCTGCAGCTGCAGCAAAAACATCTTCACCTATAATTTTGACTTACAACACACTTTATTCTGGAATGGAAGACTTTATAAAATCAAACGTGCCTAAAACTGCAAGTGTTACAGCTATTGGTGGAGCCGCAGCAGTTCCTGATAGTTTGGTAAGTGTTGTAGAGCAGACTGTATCAGGAATAAGCATACAAAATCCTCCAACACCTGTAGGAGGGTCATCTTCTTCTGATGATGCCAATTTGAGTTCGGTATTAAGTAAACTTAAATCTATGGATACTTCTAAATTGGATAATAATCAAAAAACCATAATTTCAGATATTATAACTGCTTTAGACAAATATGAGGCAGATTCAAATTATAACTATAATGCAGATGCAAACAATGTAAAACAGCTTTATAATAACCTTACACATGATGAAAAGAGCAGCCTTCAAACTGCTGTGGTAAATGCAGGGGTAAGCATTTCAGAAGGCATTACACTTGCTAATAAGTTTGGATTATATCAGAAATAAATTTGGATTAGTTGGATTATAAAGTTTTAATTTACACCAATTAAATAAAATTCTTTTGTAAATAAGTTATCTTTAAATATGTTATAATAAGTGATGTATTTAAGGATAACTTATTAAATCATTTTTAAATTTTAGGAGAAAATAGTATGGGTAAATTGAAAAGTAGAAAAAAACCGGTGATTCTAATTATAATTGCCTTATTAATTGCTGCAGTCGCAATTTTTACCAAACTTGTTTTTTGGAATTCGTCCTACAGTTCACCTAAATACAAGTTTTCGGCGGATCTTTTAACAAAAATGTTAAAAGCTCAGGAGAGCGGTGGAACTGCAGAACTTTCAAAAGATGAGGTGAATGGAGTTATATCCCTTTATTTTAAGCAGTATAAAACTAATGATCTTGTAGTAAAGTCAGTGGAAGCAGATTTTAAAGGTGATAAGATGGTATTTTTTGTACCTGTTACCTATAAAAATTTTAATCTGTTTTTGTCATCTCAAGGGGATGTTTCTTTTGAAAAGGGAAAGATAGTATATAACCCTGAATATTTTAAGTTAGGTAAGATTACTTTACCAAAGTCTTATGTATTAAAGAAATTACAACCTAAGTTGAAAAGTGGAATGGCCCTTGAAGGAGATTCCATAACTATTAGTACTAGTGAACTTCCAATAAGCATAAAAAATATAAATGTAAAAGATCAGAAACTTTTAGTTACTCTTGAAAAGAAGCAGCTTAATATTGAAGATATGCTTAAAGGAAAAATAAGCAGTTCGTTACAAAATTTTATAAAAAATTTTTCTAATGTAAAGAATTTGGACTCTTCCACGAAAACTAATGGTGAGAGCACAGGTGTAAAATCAAATAATAATAGTAATCCATCTGTCAGCAGTACTCAGTCAAACAGCAGCAAAACTCCTGTTTCACAAGAAAGACAGCAGGCATTAAATAGGTTATCAAGCGGTCTTAATGCGGCTTCAGGCGCTGTAAGTACTGGAGGACAAAAAGCAGTTATATCACAGATGGCATCTATTGTAAATAATATGAAAGATTCTTCATACAATCCTTATTCCGCAGAAGGTAGTGTTAGAGCTGCCTATAATAAATTGTCTTCTCAAGAAAAAGCTGAATTAAAAGCTGCTATAGGTTCTAATGTAGACTCATCTGCTGTAAGTATATTAAGCAGTATGATAGGAAATTAATTTACGCCAAATTCAAGGAGGAATATCTTAATGGAAGAAGAAACAACGCTAGATCTTAGAGACTTCTATTATATATTGAAAAAGAGATTTAAACTCATAGTATTAGTAACGGTAGCTTGTACTTTACTGGCTGGAATTTTAAGTTTTTTTGTAATAAAACCAACCTATGAAGCAAGCACTACTATAATAGTTGGAAAACCTGAAAACAGCCAAAAATCCAATACCCAATACAATGAGGTTATGATGTATCAAAATTTGGTAAAGACCTATGCACAAATTGCAGGATCAAATGCTGTTATGGAAAGTGCTTCTAATAAGATGAATGGCTCTGTAAGTGCAGGTCAACTTCAAAAGATTATTACAGTTACACCACAGCAGGGTACACAAATTTTACAAATAAAAGGGCAGAGTAAAGATCCATCCCAGGCTGTAAATATGGTAAATGCAGTATCAAATTCTTTTATAACTGAATCCAAAAGAGTATTTCCAACAGGCGGAGATATACAGATTATGGATAGACCTCAGTTCCCTAACAAACCGGTAAAACCTAAAAAAGTGCTTAATATGGCAATTGCATTCTTTATTGGACTTATGGCCTCTGTTGGTTTTTCATTTATGTTGGAATATATGGACAATACTATAAAGACAGAAGAAGATGTAAATAAAACTTTGGGGATGCCTGTAATAGGTATAATACCAAAAGGCAACATGTAGACAATTCACAGTGCACGATGCACGATGCACAATTGAGAATTAATTGTGAACTGTGAACTGTGAACTGTAAATTGTGAAATGTGAATTGTGAATTGTGCATTGAAAAGGGGTATAGCATGATAGATATACACAGTCATATACTTCCGGGTATAGATGATGGATCAAAATCCATGGAAGATACTATGAATATGCTGAGGCTTACAGAAGAAGATGGGGTGGAAACTATAGCCGCAACCCCCCATTTTTATAAAGGATACTATGAAAACAGCTATAAAGATGTTATTGAATTAGTAGATAAGGTGAGGAATGAAGCTAAGCAGGAGAATATATGTGTAAATATTGTTTCAGCTCAGGAAGTGTTTTTGGACAGACATACCATTGAAAATTTTAAGTCAGGGGAAATAGGATGTATTGAAGGAACTAATTACATGCTGGTAGAGCTGCCAATGATGAATTTACCCCAAAATGCTCTGGATATTATATATGAACTTGAAATAAGAGGTGTGCATCCAATTTTGGCCCACCCTGAAAGGTATAAGTACATTATAGACACACCTTCTAAAATAAATGAATTTATAAATGAAAAATGTTTACTTCAAGTAAATACAGGGAGTCTTTTAGGCCTCTTTGGGAAAAAGGTAAAAAAAACTGCAGAACTTCTTATAGAAAGTGGAGTGAGCAGCTTTATAGCTTCAGATGCCCATTCCACAGGAGTAAGGTGCCCTGGTATCAGTAAAGCTTTAGAGGAAGCTTCGCGATTTAACAAGGGTATAGAAGAACAAGTACTAGATAATTGCAAAAAAATGCTTAAAAATGAAATAATACAGCTCCCAGAGGAAAGAATAAAAGAGAGAAAGGGTATTTTTAGTTTTTTGAGAAGATAGATAAAAGTACCATTATGATAGATAAATGGAGTGAAGACAATGGAAAAACCAGATATAATCACTGTAAAAAATCCTAAGGATCCTATTGCCGAAGCTTATAGGACACTTAGAACCAATATTCAGTTTTCTTCTTTTGACAAGAAGATACAGACTATAATGCTCACAAGTTCAGGACCTGGAGAAGGAAAATCAACTACCTGCTCAAATTTGGCAGTAGTTATGGCAGAGTCAGGCTCAAAAACAATCATAATAGATTGTGACCAGAGAAAACCCAGGCTTCACAAGATATTTTTGACTTCAAATGAAATTGGATTGTCAGATGTTTTGGCTGGAAAAGTTGAATTTGAGGACGCTGTAAAGGAAACAGGCGTAGAAAATCTTAACCTGTTAACGTCAGGTACCAGACCGCCTAATCCATCAGAGCTTTTGGGATCAAAGAAAATGGAAAACTTTTTACAGGACTTAAAGGAAAAATATGAATACATAATAATAGATACGCCCCCTGTAGTTGCAGTAACAGATGCACAGCTTTTGTCCCGTTATGCAGATGGATGCCTGCTTGTAATAGCATCTTCCCAGGTGGAAAAAGAAGCAGCAGTAAAGGCTAAGGAACTTCTTGTAAAGGTAAATGCCAATATAATAGGAGTAGTTTTAAATAAGCTGGAGATAAAGGAAAAGGGCTATTACGGCTATTACTACCATTATTATTATGGCAGTGATGGAACTAAAATTAAAAAGAAAGAAAAAAGAAAAAAATAATGTATTTTTAAAAAGTGGTTGGAATTCTAAGTTGGATATTCTAACCATTTTATTTTTTTGAAAAAATTTTGCCTCTTTTCTAAAAGGTGCATATATATTACTTGAAAGGGGTTGATAAACATGGCTGTAAAGTCAACAACATTGCAAACTTCATTAATACTAAAGTATAAGGATGGTTTAGATGCCAAGGGGAAAGAGGTAATTAAACAACAGAGGTTTTCAAACATCAAGACAACTGCTGCAGACCAGGATATCTACAATGTTGCAAAGGAAATAGAAAAGCTTCTTGGAAAGACATTAAATGAACTTGTAAAGCAAGACCAGAATGCCATAACAGTAACTGCTTAAGCTTAAACTTAAAATTGTGAATTGTGAACTGTGAATTGTGAATTGAAAAGAAGGGTGGGAAAAATTATGAGTAAATCACTAGTTATGAGTTTCTTTAATGAGCAAGGTAAAAAAACTTCTATAAAGGTTCAAAATGTAAAAGAGGGCATCACAGATCTGGAAGTAAAAAATGCTATGACGGCAATTATTGCAAAAAATGTATTCACTTCAAAAAGTGGAAATCTAAAATCCATAGATGCAGCACATATTTTAGATAGTTCAACTACGGAACTTGAGGTAAAATAGGCATAAGTAAGTAAAAAGCAGCGGATTTAGGCTAGTATTGTCTAAATCCGCTAGCTTTATCTGATGGCTACCAGCCGTAATACCCCCATCTTCTTATAAAGTGGGGGATAACGGCTGCTACGCCCCTGGATAACGATTTCTAAGTTTCAGATGGAGAAAAAAACTCCACCTGAAACCAAGAACTCTGTTTATATAAAGTTAGATAAAAAGTGTTACTTTTATAAGGGAAATGTGGTCTTATATAGTGAAAGGTATATATTCTCATATTTAGCTTAATTTACATAATGTGCATTTCAATTATAAATGATATATATGTTATGTTGTAAATATTACCTTTAAAAATACTGTATTGGGGGAATGGCTATGGAAAATGACATCCACCTGAAGGAGCTTATAAAGGGAGTTAAAAATGAAGAACCTTACTGGACAGCTAGACTAGAAACACACTTTATAAAAATTATAGAAGAACTTTATGATGAAAAGATGTTTAAACACTGTGGAAGTATTTATGAAGCAGATGTTAAAAATAAATGTCTTCACAAAATGATTGTATATTGTGAAAAATTCAGGGGAAGCACCTGGAGTGAATTTAAAAGCTACAACATAAAGATAATAAGAAGTGTCATAGTAAATGCTGTAAATAGTAATTGCAGGGTAAAAAATATTACTCTAAATTTGGAAAACGATTTCAACGAAGAAGATGCGATGGACTATATGTGCAATAGGCATAAAGGAAGCGTAACTATGGAAGACGAGATATTAAATAAAATTATTTTAGAGGAAATGTTTGAATATTTTAATGGACAATTAAATGAAAAAGAAAGAAAAACCATGTATTTAATTATTCACTATGACAATTTAAAAGAATATTCTAAAAAAAACAATTGCAATTATAATGCACTTAAGCAGAGAGTGTATAGGCTCAGGAAAAAGTTAAACAAGCTTAGAAGAAAATACTACTTAAAAATCGGACTTGATGAAATTTGAAAATTAGGGGGATAAAAGTATGGAAAATCTACAGCTTGAAATTTTACTTGAAAGAGCCCAGAGTGGAGACAAAAATGCAGTAGAGAATATATGCATCAAATTCAACGGCATGGTAATTAATATGGCAAAATGTACTTATATAAAAGGATACGATATGGAGGACCTGATACAAGAAGGACGGTATTCTGTTATAAAGGCAATTGGAATGTATGATATAAATTCTAAATATCCATTTGCCGCCTATGTGAAAAGTTCTGTTAAAAAGAATTTCTATAATATGATAAGAAGCAATATAAGGAAGGTAAGCTGCTGCAGCCTTTACAGCAAAAATGAGGAAGGGTGCGAGTTCATAAATATGATAGCTTCAGATGAAAATATTGAAGAGAATTTGATAAAAAGAAAGCTTATAATTCAGCTGAATAAAGCTATGGACAAGCTTCCCGAGGATAAAAGAAATTTAATAGATTGGTACTATATTCAAGATAGGAGTTTAAATGAGTATGCTGAAAAAGAGGGAATCTCTTATAGAACTGCGGTATATAGGAAGAGAAAAGCCCTGGAGAGTTTAAAGAACTTTTTAGTTTGAAAGTTGACTTATGCAAGCCATATACTAACAAATTTCATCACACTAAAAACTTTTAATAAGTCTAAAGTTCGGTATTTTGAAAATCTAAAGAAGCTTATATAAACTCGTACCTCAGACAATTCAAAAACCCTAAGCTTTTTAATAAATTTTCTATTAAGACTTATCCGATGACTACCTGCTCTAATATTCCAACTTCTTCAAGTGGGAGTAAAGAGCAGCTACGTCCCTGGATAACGATTTCTAAGCATCAGGTGGAGTCAAAACTCCATCTGATGCCAAGAACTCTGTTTATATACAAAATATTTAAATGTATTTGCTCATTGTAAAATATTTCTACGCATAAGTTTATCTGATGGCTACCTACTGTAACACTCCAGCTTTTATCAAAGTGGGAGATAACAGTAGCTACGCCCCTAGATAATTCATCTAAACTTAGTTAAAAAATAAAACTTTAAAGAGAAAGCCACTATCATCAAATCATAGATTTGGGATATCTGCTTTGCCAGCTAAGTAAGATTCATTGATTTTTAAGTTAGAAAGGTCTGCGTGGAGTTCCTAAAATACCTCACTAAGACTTATACAAAAAGTTTTTAAATGTGCTTTCAATTTTGTTAGCATATTTTATGTATAAGCTCAAATTTCAATTAGAGAGTCTAAGAGAAAAATGAAGCGTCTGGCAAATCCAGACGCTATTTTTTTATTTTTAAATGCAAATTGTGTTTAAAAAAGATGACAATATGACAAAGTTTTTAAAAGATAATGTATTAAAAATTGTCCACATTTAATTCTAATAAAGTTAATATTAAATATAAATATTTTTCCTATTTTTTTATTAAAATTTACAAATAGGTTGTATTTAAAGGTTGTCTATATTTAAATAGGGTATTATAATTAAAAAAGAAGGTAGTATATTAATCTAATTGGTGAAAAAAATGGGTAACTTGGTTAATATATATGTTTTTTTACATAAAGTTCAATAAGGTATAAACGAAGATACTAATGTGGAATTAATAGCCTCAGATCAGATGAGGAATTTTATTGAGAGGTTTAACTGAAGTAAATTTCTCATAAAATGTTTGATACTGGGTTTATTTTTGCAATAATTAAAATTTATGAATTTAATATATAAAATTAGTTCTAGATTTAAAGAAAGTGGCATATACATATAAAGATTTTGTTTAAAAAAAGTGTTATGTGGGTTCGATTATTGTATAAGTAGGGGGGATTATATGACAGAATTGCAAAGCAGACCTATGGAAGTAACAGTAGAAAATATGGAAAATTATAAAAAAAGTGCGATTTATTATTTTGTTAAAAGAGGTATAGATTTAATTTTGTCTTTTTTAGGCATCATCGCCTTTTCTCCTATGATGTTGATGGTGGCTATTGCAATCAAGCTTGATTCAAGGGGATCTGTTATATTTTCTCAAGTGAGAGTGGGTATGGATGGAAAACCTTTTAAAATGTATAAATTTCGCTCTATGGTAGATGATGCAGAAGAACTTTTGGACAATCTTAGGGGCAAAAATGAAATGACAGGACCCATGTTCAAGATAAAAGAAGATCCGAGAATTACAAGGGTAGGTAAGTTTATAAGAAAAACAAGTCTTGATGAACTTCCCCAATTGTTCAATGTAATTAAAGGGGACATGTCACTTGTTGGACCAAGACCCAATCTTCCACAGGAGGTAGTAAAGTTTACCGAGTATCAAAAGAAAAAACTTATTGTAAAGCCTGGACTTACGTGTTACTGGCAGGTTATGGGAAGAAGCAGTATTGATTTTGATGATTGGATGAGATTGGATTTAGAATATATAAGGGACAGAAGTACACTGCTGGATATAAAGCTTATATTTAGAACTTTGGGTGTATTTTTGGGGGATGAAAATGCGAGCTAAGAGGCTGCATTATAACACAAATTTTAGATACTTAAAATCGTCGCGCTGCCGCGTTTTGATTATCTAAATGTCATAAATATATAGAATTCACAGTTAAAAGGTTGTATTTTAGCTGCGGAGGGGCGAAGCCTGCCCAAAAGGAGGACAATTATGTGGTATGCAGTTCAAGTTAGAACAGGAGAGGAAGAAAAGATAAAATTTATTTGTAATAAGTTGATATCTAATGATGTTCTAGAGGAATGTTTTATCCCTTATTATGAGAAGAAGATTAAATATATGGGTAAATGGCATATAACAAATGAAATATTGTTCCCTGGATATATATTTATGATTAGTGACCATATAGATGATTTGCTACTTAATGTAAAAAAGATTCCTAAATTAATTAAAATTCTTGGAGATGGAAAAGAGATAATACCCCTATACGATAGAGAGATAGAATTTTTAATGAGGTTTGGAAAAAAAGATCATTTTATTAAGATGTCCTATGGATATATAGAAAATGACAAGATTATAATAACAGATGGTCCAATGAAGAATTATGAAGGAACTATAAAAAGGATTGATAGGCATAAAAGAAAAGCAGTAATAGAAATAGAGTTTTTTGGAAGGGTTATGGATGTTAGTGTTGGTGTAGAAATTGTTAAAAAGATATAGGTTAGGAGAAGTTAGAATGAAAAAAGCACTTATAACAGGAATAACAGGACAAGATGGATCATATCTATCTGAGTTTTTACTGGATAAAGGATATGAAGTTCATGGAATTATACGACGAGCAAGTACATTTAATACAAAAAGAATAGACCATTTATTTGAAAACCCCGAAATAGGAAATAAGAAATTATTCCTTCATTATGGAGATTTAACAGATTCAAGTAATATAAACAGGATAATTGAAAAAATTAGTCCAGATGAGATTTATAATTTGGGAGCGCAAAGCCATGTTCAGGTTTCCTTTGAAGTTCCTGAATATACAGCTGAAACAGATGCATTAGGAACACTAAGAATTCTTGATTCAATAAAAGAAAACCGACTTAAATGTAAATATTATCAAGCTTCAACCTCAGAATTATTTGGAGGTATCCCTGGTACAGCACCTCAAAGTGAAAAAACACCATTTTATCCGAGAAGTCCCTATGCAGCAGCAAAGCTATATGCATATTGGGTTACAGTTAACTATAGAGAAGCTTATAACGTATTTGCCTGTAATGGAATTTTATTTAACCATGAATCTCCAAGAAGAGGAGAAACATTCGTAACAAGAAAAATTACAAGAGCTGTTGCAAGTATTATAGCAGGAAAACAAGATATATTAACCTTAGGAAATCTTGATGCAAAAAGAGATTGGGGATATGCAGGAGATTATGTTGAAGGTATGTGGCTTATGCTTCAACAAGATAAGCCTGATGATTATGTTTTGGCAACTGGAGAAACACATACCGTAAGAGAATTTGTTGAACTTGCTTTTAAAGAAGCAGGCATTGAAATAGGATGGAAGGGAACAGGTATAGAAGAGAAAGGTTACGATAAAAAGAGTGGCAAGACTTTGGTTGAAATCAATCCAAGATACTTTAGGCCTACAGAAGTTGATTTATTATTAGGGAGTCCAGCAAAAGCTGAAAAGGCTTTAAAATGGAAAAGAAAAGTTTACTTTAAGGATTTAATCCGTATGATGGTTGAAAGTGATATGAAGGAAATTGCTGGGATTGATTTAGCTAAAGACGAGGCTGCAGCATCCAGATAAAAATTTTTAACTATAATTTTGGGAGATGTAATAATGGAAAAGAAAAGTAAAATCTATGTAGCTGGACATAAGGGACTGGTTGGTTCAGCCATAGTAAGAAATTTGAAATCAAAAGGTTATACAAATATAATAGGAAGAACACACAGCGAGCTTGATTTAGCAAATCAGGAAGCTGTAAGAAAGTTTTTTGAAGAAGAAAAACCCGAATATGTTTTTCTAGCTGCTGCACATGTAGGCGGGATAAATGCCAACAATACATGTCCTGCAGATTTCATTTATGAAAATTTGCAGATAGAATGCAATGTAATAAAAGCATGTCATGATTTTAAGGTTAAAAAGCTTATGTTTTTAGGAAGTTCATGCATATATCCTAAAATGTGCCCTCAGCCAATTAAAGAGGAATACCTTTTATCAGGATATCTTGAACCTACCAATGAAGGATATGCCCTTGCTAAAATTTCAGGCTTAAAAATGTGCCAGTTCTTTAAGAGGCAGTATGGTGATAATTTTATAAGCGTTATGCCGACAAATTTGTATGGACCGCATGATAATTATAACCTACAGACTTCGCATGTTGCACCTGCACTAATCAGAAAATTTCATGAAGCAAAAATAAGTAACGCTCCTTCTGTTGAGGTATGGGGTACTGGAAAGCCGTTAAGAGAGTTTTTGCATGTTGATGATATGGCAGATGCCTGTGTATATTTAATGGAAACATATGATGGTGAAGAGCATGTCAATATTGGGACAGGTAAGGAATTGACTATAGGGGAACTTGCGGAGATGATAAAAGAAGTTGTAGGTTTCAAAGGTGAATTGAAATTTAATCCTGAGAAACCAGATGGAACTCCAAGAAAATTACTTGATGTATCCAAGCTTATAAGTTTGGGCTGGAAATACAAGATTGAACTCAGAGATGGGTTAAAAAAAAGTTATGAATGGTATAAGGAAAATTATAAATGTTTTTAGTTTACATTCTGTATTTTATACATTTATGATATTGAATTGAAAATGTGTTTGTTTGTCAATTGCTAATTTGCGTATACAACATCATAAAGTAACAATTGTAGGCGTAATTGAAGCTAAGGTTGATCTAGTCAACTAAAGAAAATCATCAATTTAGAATGAATACATAGAAAAATATATGGCTGAAAAAGAATTGGATTTAACCGCAACACTGGATGATAAGAACATCGAGATAGGCAAAATATTTGTCTGTGGTTATAGATTGTTAATTCTTTGGATTGGAGAAGCCTTCTTTCTGAAGTGTTGGGAGAAGGGTAATGCATGTACAGAACTTTCGACATATGAAAACGTAGGAAGGGGAAGCAGTACCAAGATGATGGAGACTGAATACAAGAGAAAAGTAGATAAAAGCAAAATCCCTACCTGCAATATCATGGGCGTCAATATAGCTGCCATCGACATGGATTGGCTTCTGGATTATCTGAACGCTAATGTTAAAGAGTTAAAGGGCAATTACATAACTGTAGCCAACGTTCACACCACAGTAACGGCGTATGAGGATCTGGAATACTGTGCTGTTCAAAACGGTGGCATTATGGCAATTCCAGATGGTGGACCTTTGAGTTCTGTAGGCAATAAGCGTGGTTATAAGAATATGCATCGTACTACCGGGCCAAATCTGATGGGCGAGATATTCAAAATATCAACTGAGAATGGCTATCGCCATTATTTCTATGGTTCTACAGATGAAACGTTGAAAGCGCTATACCAAAAACTTACGAAGAAGTACCTAGGCATTCAGATTGCCGGAATGTATAGCCCTCCGTTCCATCCACTAACAGAAGAGGAAGATGTAGCTGTTATCAAGAAAATCAACGAGACAAAACCCGATTTTATCTGGATCGGGCTTGGCGCTCCGAAGCAGGAAAAGTGGATGGCAGCCCATCAGGGAAAACTTGATGGCTTGATGGTGGGGGTTGGTGCTGGATTTGCATACCATGCAGAACAGCTGAAAAGAGCGCCAGAGTGGATGCAAAAGAGCAATCTGGAATGGGTATATCGCTTGATTCAGGACCCGGGAAGACTGTTTAAGCGTTATTGGCACACGAACACAAAATTTATCTGGAACGCTGTGATAAGGGGGAAATGAGGGTGGAAAAAAGAAAACAAAAAATCCTTATTGTCCACAATTATTATCAAATTCCAGGTGGAGAAGATACAGTTGTTGCCAATGAAAAGAAATTATTAGAGAAACATGGGCATAAAGTAATTTTATATACGAGAAACAATTGCGAGCTAAAAGAACTATCGAAATTCCAGAAATTGTTGCTTCCTTTTACAACGGTATTCAACATAAGAACATATAGAGAGGTAAAGAAGATAATCAGGGAGCAGCAGATTGATATTGTGCATGTTCACAACACATTAAACCTAATCAGTCCGTCTGTATATTACGCTGCTCTTTCCTATAAAAAGCCAGTGATTCAAACTGTGCATAATTTTCGCTTACTTTGCCCCGGAGCTACGTTCTATAGGGACGGACATATTTGTGAGGATTGCATTAATAATGGCTTGAAATGTGCTGTAAAACACAGCTGTTA
Source organism: Clostridium sp. AWRP (assembly GCF_004006395.2). Lineage (NCBI taxonomy): Bacteria > Bacillati > Bacillota > Clostridia > Eubacteriales > Clostridiaceae > Clostridium > Clostridium sp. AWRP. Next base: position 499,378 of record NZ_CP029758.2, read on the forward strand.
TCGTGGAAGCAAAATGCAGACTCTTGCCTGTGTAATAAGCACGAAAATTCATCGAATGCTTGGTATCTATGGAAAGCTGAATTATATCTGTTTGACAGAATTTAATAAGCAGAAGTTGTTGAACTTGAAGCAGATTAGGCCAGAACGAGTATTTGTGAAGCCAAATTTTGTTGAGAGCAATGAAGAAATCATCCCATACGAGTGTAGAGAAAACCAGTTTGTGTTTGCAGGAAGAATTGACAAGTTAAAAGGCGTTGATATTCTTCTTAAAGCTTGGAATCAAATGGGAAAAGAGGCTCCGAAACTTGTGATCTGTGGTATGGGGCCAATGGAAGAATGGTGTAAACAGTACATTACTGAGAATAGTTTGACAAGCGTGGAAATGAAGGAATTTGTACCTAATAGCGAGGTCAGAAAAATTATTGCCAATTCGAAAGCTCTTATATTACCAACACAGTGGTATGAGGGATTCCCAATGACGATTGTAGAAGCATATTCAGTGCGAACGCCAGTTTTAGGATCTGAAATTGGAAATGTCGGAAGTATTATTATTGATGAACAAGCAGGTATTAAGTTCAGAAGTGATTCTATAAGTGATATAATTCGTGCGGTGCAAGAATTAATAAAAGAGCCAACATTGCATGAAAAAGCACTATTAGAATATGATCAAAAATATACGCCTGAGCGAAATTATGATGACTTGAAAATGATTTATAGAACGATATGTAAATAGCAGAATGTGGATATAGTAGGAGGCCATGAAAAGATATATGGGGGTTAAAAAAAGATTGTTATCAATCGCCAACAAAATAATTCCAAAGAGCAATATAGTTTTGTTCAGCAGTTATCCGGCATTTAGTGATAATTCTTTAGCTCTGTTTCACTATATAGTTAATAATCGCAAAGATATTATAGAATGTTATAGATTATATTGGGGTCAAAGTAATAATGATAAAGTACCGGAAATTGTAAAAGAAAATGTAGATGTAACAGTGGTTGAAAAAGGTTCTTTTAAAGGAATCTGGACGTTTTTACGTGCAAAATATATTTTTTCTACGCATGGCTATTTTTCGGAGGTTTATTCAGGAGCAGGTCAAAGTCAAGTAAATTTATGGCATGGAAATGGATATAAATCCATTACTGATAAAGACCGTATGTATCGCGGTGATTTGACCATTGTTACTGGAGATATATACAGAAAAATTCATTCAAGAGTGTTAGATATGGATGAAAATAGGGTAATAACTACAGGCTTGCCTAGAAATGATTGGCTATTTTCGAAAGAAAAAGCCCTTGAAAAACTTGGAGTATCTAAAGAATCATATAAAAAAATATATATATGGATGCCAACTTATAGAAAAGCATCCATTGGACACAGTGGAGTTGATGGTAATGCTACGGCTTTTGGCATAAGTACAATGAATGCTGAACAATTTCGAAAACTCGAAGATGTACTCCTTAATAATAACTGCTTACTTATAATTAAACCGCATCCTATGGATTCAATGCTGTTGGCTGGACTTGGTAAATATGAGCATATAAGAGTTATTACAAATATAGATTTGGAAAACAATGATATCCAACTTTATGAACTTTTGCCGGAAACAGACGGTTTATTATCTGATTATTCTTCTGTAGTTGTTGATTATTTACTTTTAGGAAAACCTATTACGATGGTCTTATCAGATATGGATGAATATCGAAAAAGCAGAGGTTTTGTTTTTGACCTAGTTGAAGATTATTTCCCTGGTCCGATTGTATCCGACTTTGATAGTCTGCTGAATTATTTTCAGGAAGCTGATACAATAGACAACCAATGGCTTTCAAAACGGTTGAAGTTAAAGAAAGTATTCCATAAATATGATGATGCTTGTAGTTCAGAGCGTGTATGCAATCTAATTTTTGATGCTAATTGCTTGAAGTGAAACATCTTTGCTTTTACATTTGCGATGTTTCATTTGAACTAGATGTGTATTTTATTGTCTTAAACAAGCAAAAGAATGAGAGGATAAATCAATGAACATTGCTGTAATATTTGCCGGGGGAGTCGGTTCTAGAATGCACAGTAAATCGAAACCAAAACAATTTTTAACGATTCATGAAAAACCTATTATTATACACACCTTAGAGATATTTGAAGAACATGAAGAAATTGATGCTATTGTAATTGCATGTATTGAATCGTGGATTTCCTACCTAGAAAAGTTGATTAACAAATATAACATCCACAAAGTAAAAGCGATTGTTCATGGCGGTGCAACAGGCCAGTTATCAATTTTTAATGGTTTGGAAGCTGCTGAAAAGGTTGCAAAGGGAGAAAAGAGTATCGTTTTGATTCATGATGGTGTCAGGCCATTAATTAACCATAAGACAATTTCAGATAATATTCAATCTGTAAGAGAGTATGGATCAGCAATTACCTGCGTGAAGGTAAAAGAAACGGTCCTTGTGGTTTCCGATGATTCGTCGATTGATTATATTCCGTATCGTGCAAACTCTAGGTTGGCAAGAGCACCGCAGAGTTTCTGGCTTGAAGATATTATTACAGTTCACCGTAAAGCATTGGAAGAGGGGAATGATTCTTTTATAGATTCATGCTCAATGATGCAGTATTTTGGTGCTAAGTTGTATCTAGTAGATGGGCCGGAAGAAAATATAAAAATTACTACTCCAGATGATTTCTATACAATGAGAGCTTTGCTCGATGCAAAAGAGAACGCACAAATTTATGGATTTAAGGAATGAGGGTGAATACCCATGGCTTTTAAAGAAAAGATAAAAAATGTAATTAAAAATTGGGTAAAAGGCTTTAATTATGATAAATATTGGAACAGGCGCGAAAAAATATTTGACCCTCATACAAATAAAATATTGAAGATGTACTATAAGTTATACATCTACAGGGTAAATTATAAAAATAATGCAGATATTAACTTCATTGAAGAATGGGGGGATTGCTTCCAGGGAGGGCGTCCTACTTTGGGTCATAATCTTAATGGAATTGTAATAGCAGCTGGTGCAAGAATCGGTAAAAATTGTTTTCTTTCGCACCAAGTTACGATTGGACGTAGTCGTGGTGGAGAACCAGTAATTGGAGATAATGTTTATATCGGGCCAGGGGCAAAAATCTTTGGCGGAATTCATGTGGGTAATAATGTTAGAATTGGTGCTAATTGTATTGTATTTGAAGATATACCGGATAATGCAACTGTAGTTTTAGAAAAGCCAAGAGTCATTATTAAAAAATCTGGATATAAGTATTCCTTAGGCACACTGAGTGAGGAGAATAAAAATAATGGATAGGATATTACAAGAGGATTTTGAGACAATTGCAAATAGCAATATTGAGTTTGAACAATTTAAAAACAAAACATTTATGATAACAGGTGCAACTGGATTAGTCGGTTCTTTATTGGTAAGAGCCTTGATGTATTGTGATCATAAATATAGTTTAAATTTGCAAATTATTGCAGTGATAAGAAATCAAGATAAAGCTAATAGCATCTATGGCGAGGACATAAATAATCCACGTTTGTTTTTTACAAAATGTGATTTATCAAGAGAAGTGTTGGAAACTGATTTCAAGGTGAATTATTTAGTTCATACTGCGGGTATCACTAATTCAAAAATGATGGTTACAAATCCAGTTGAAACTATTACAACAGCGATTATTGGAACTAAGACAGTATTAGATTTCGCTGTTTCTAATGGGGTTGAGAGCGTTGTTTACCTTTCTTCTATGGAAGTATACGGCGATGCAGGAACCACAAAAAGAGTGACAGAAAATGAGCTAGGCTATATTGATATAAATCAAGTGCGTAGTTGCTATTCTGAGAGTAAAAGAATGTGCGAATGCATGTGTACAGCATATTCTGCTCAATATGGCTTAAATGTTAAATGTGCAAGATTAGCTCAAACATTTGGGGCTGGTATTAGTAAGTATGAGAATAGAGTTTTTGCACAATTTGCCCGTAGTGTCATTAAGGGTGAAAATATTGTTCTCCACACGAGAGGTTTATCCGAAGGAAACTATGTATATACGAGTGATGCAATTAAAGCAATCCTGCTTTTACTGGGGAAAGGAGCTCATGGACAAACCTATAACGTGTCGAATGAAGAAAATCATACAACAATTTATGAAATGGCTGAAATGGTCGCTTCTGAGATAGCAAATAGCAAAATTAAAGTTGTTTACGATATTCCGGAGGACCGGTTGCTTTATGGGTATGCGCCTGATGTTAAAGTGTTCTTGAGTTCAGAAAAGATGAGAGAATTGGGATGGAAACCAGAGGTGGGATTACTTGAATCATATAAAAGATTAGTCGCATGGATATATGAAAATGAATTTGATTAAATGATACAGGAATAGGTTTAATAGTTGCCATATGGTATAATGTATAAGCAGTTGATAAACATGAATTTTCAGGAAAACTTATTGCAGAAAGGAAATAATGATGAGAAAAAAAATGCTAATTTTTCATCCTACGATTGCACCATATAGAATTGACTTTTTTAATGATTTATCAAGTGCGTTTGACACGGATATTTTCCTTTACTATAGCAATCTGAAAAGTCAAAAATTTGACTATGATAAAATACAGAATCTATTTCTGTTTAAGCCTCATTATATGGAAAAGAGGATCACTCTTGGAGGAAGAGCTATATATAAAGGGCATATATCAGAAATAATAAAAAGGCAACCAGATATAGTACTTGTTGGAGAGTATAGTTTTGGCGCATGGTGCGCTGTTATTGCACGTGCCTTCTCAAAGAAAAAATACTGTATTATTACCATATGTGATGATAGCAAAAATTATGCCGAGAATTGTTCCGGTGTTAGAAAAATTTCCAGAAATTTAATAATGCGATTTCTTGATGGCATTATTTTGTGTAATGATGTTGCACAAAATTGGTATAGTGTACATTATAAAGTACAGACTTTCGTGTTTCCCATCATCCAAAAAGATGAAATGTTCCGGAAAAAAATGGCGAGCAGTGCTTCGCTGGCGATAGAAAATATTCATCGCTATCAGTTAATTGGAAAAAAAGTGTATTTATTTGTTGGAAGACTATCAGAAGAAAAGAATATAGAGTACTTAGTAGAGTCTTTTATTTATGCTCACGAACTGAATAGCAATGCTGTTTTGCTTATTATTGGCGATTGTGGTTCAAGCGGCGAAAATATTATGAATAGTGTAAAAGAATTGATTCGAAATGAAAAAGCAGGAAGCTACATCATGATGATGGGAAGAATGGAGGGGGAAAATCTCTATGCGTTCTTCAATATTGGTCAGGTTTTGATCTTGCCGAGTCTCCGTGAAGCTTTTGGGGCAGTAACAAACGAAGCATTATTAGCTGGAGAATATGTGATGGTATCTCAGAATGCTGGTTCAGCGTGTTTGGTTAATGAAAAAAACGGTGAAGTATTAGATGTAAGTAAAGAGTATATTGATTTCAGCAAAATAAATTCAAAAATACGTCCGTTATCTAATGATTGGACCATTAAAGAAAGCAAGATGCCGTTTACATATGAAGAAAAGATGACCGCCTTACAACAATGGCTTAAAACCCTATAAAGGAGACGCTAAATATGGAACATTTGATTATTGCGGATGTGCGCAGCCTAAATAGAAATGGCAAGTCCACAGGGCATTATTTTACTCTGGCTGAAAATTATCTAAATATGTTTATAGGAAAATGCAAAATAGAAATTGCAGGTGGTCCAATTTATAAAACAAAGTTTGATGGATTTATGCAACTTAAATACGATACCTACGTAAACGAGAATATTATTAAAACAAAGTATAAAGTAATTCATAACTGTTTTGAACTGTTTCATAAGGCCCAAAATGACATCATCATTTTACAATGCAATGCTGTAGCCACGGTTTTCTTTGCATTAATGCTATATTATAAACCTTTAAATATTTATATGATTCAGTACAATACGTTCTCTATAGATTCTACATTAAAACGGTTTATATATCGTGTGATTAAGAATAAGTTGAAAGGAATCCTTTGCCCTAATGACGAAATAGGCAGAGCATATGGAGTTCCATATTGTGTTGTTCCAGATTACTGTGTCACACAGAAAGAGTATAGTTGCTTACCAAAAGAATTGACTGGCAAGAAATATGATTATGGGATTGTTGGAATAATAACGAGAGACAAAGGCACAGTTGAAGTTGCTAAAAAATTGGTTAATTCTGATTGTTCAGCAATAATAGCAGGAAGACCAGTTGACAACGATATTAAACAAGAACTATTGAATGTTTGCTCAAAAAGTTCAAACATCACCTTAGTGCTAGGATATATCAGTGACGAAGACTATGATAAGTATATACGGCAAAGTAAGTATTGTATTTTGAATTACTCTGATGCATATTCAAAGCACAGCAGCGGAGTTGTATTTGACACGATTTATAGAGGAACCCCAGTAGTTGGTAGAAAGTGTAGATCACTTGATTTCATTGAAGATAATGGATTAGGTATCGTATATGAGGATATTGATTCTTGTGACTTTAAAGAAATAGTCAATAGAAATGCAGACGAAGCTTATCTGAACAATATACGAGAGTTTATGAGAAGGCAACTTGCGGCGTCGGGGGAAATACTTGATTTTGTAAAGGAACGTAACCATGAAAACAATATATAATATAATAAGAAAAATTCGAAAAGTATTCGAGAAAATTGTAAACATGATTTTGTTCCACTATTTTGGAGTGGATTTGGGTGGAAAAACATATCATATTGAAGGCATACTTACGATACGAGCTGATACAAAGCATTCAATTACAATTGGGAAAAATGTCGAGTTTCGTTCAGGAAAGAAATATAACATTATTGGCGGAGATACGCGGTTGATTTTGCGAACATATCGGGGTGGTAAAATTGCAATCGGTAATAATGTTGGAATTTCAAATTCTTCATTAGTTAGTATGAATAACATTATCATCGAAGACGATGTGATGATCGGAGGAAGTTGTAAGATATGGAATACCGATTTTCATTCATTGAATATGGAGCAAAGGATGGAAAGCTATGATACAAATATTCAAAGCGCACCTATTAGAATTAAAAGAGGAGCTTTCATTGGAGCGTGTTCCATAGTGTTAAAAGGAGTCACAATTGGAGAAAAATCGATTGTTGGTGCCGGTTCTGTTGTTACTAAATCAATACCAGATGGAGAAATATGGGGTGGGGCACCAGCTAAATTTATACGAAAGATATAAATTAATGAGTTATAATGTGGCAGGTTGAAGATATATGCTTATTAGTACTGCTACCTAGCGTTGAAATAGGGGGAGGATTTTAGGATGAAAGTCTTGTGGATAGGGAATATTATATTGCCGCAGATAGCAGAATATGAAGGTATAAAGGAACCTGTTGTTGGGGGATGGATGGTCTATTTGGCAGATCTTGTTTCATCAATTCCAGAAACCAACTTAGTTTATCTATTTGATGATGTAAAATCACGCTGTGGTGTTGTTAATAAAATTACATACTATGCAGTAGAAAACAAAAATGAAAGAGTAGGACGGCGTGATGAAGAGTACATCCAACAGTTAATTGAAATAATTCAAAGGGAAAAACCCGACGTGATTCATATTTGGGGGACAGAGGACGAGCATGCACTTGCAATGGTTGAGGCATGTTCGAGACTGAAAATCATAAATAGAGTAGTAATTTCAATTCAGGGATTACTTTCCGAATATGCAAAGTACTACTATGCATATTTGCCAGAAAGAGTTATTCACGGAACGCGAATAAAGGATTTAATTAAAGGCAATTTAAAAGAAAAACATGATGTATTTGAGAAAAAGGGAAAATATGAGATAGAGGCAATTTCTTCAGTCAAACATGTAATAGGTAGAACTGATTGGGACAAAGCTTGTGTATGGGCGATCAATCCTGACGTTCACTATCATTTTAATAATGAAATCCTTCGTAAGGAATTTTATATGGGACAGTGGGAATATTTAAAGTGTGAAAAACATTCTATATTTTGCAGCCAGGCACATTATCCAATTAAAGGAATCCATTTGATGTTGCAGGCAATGCCAATTATTAAACGAGAATATCCAGATGTTAAACTATACATAGGTGGAAAAGATTTTAGCCAGGATCCCAAATGGAAACTTAGTGTGTATCAAAAATATATTTTAGATATTATTAAGAAAGAAGACTTGACGAATAATGTTTTCTTTACAGGGTTTCTTAATGCAGAAAAAATGAAACAACAATACTTACATAGTAATGTATTTGTATCGCCATCGAGTATTGAAAACTCACCTAATTCTGTAGGAGAAGCTATGCTCTTGGGAGTCCCTGTGGTATCCTCATGTGTTGGTGGGGTACAAAATATGATTGAGCATGGAAGAGAGGGATTATTGTATCCTGCAAATGACATCCATATGTTAGCATATTATGTTTGTAAAGTATTTGATGATGAAAGTTTTGCAATTAATTTATCTAAAGAAGCTGTTGAGCATGCAACTAAAACACATGATCAAGAAACTAATTTGAAGCAGCTCATTTCAATCTATAACGATATTGAAAGGAAAATCTAAATTATGTATTCTGAAAGACGAGAGATTAATTATATTTTGTTACTATTAATTATTTTCCCAATACAAATTTTGAATGAATATATTCCCAAGTTAGGCTGGATAATAATTGGTACAAGAATTTTATTTTGCTTACTTTATTTAGCAATACGAATTGGGCAAACGAAAACAATTAAGATACATAAACATAAAGTTGCATTGTCAATAGTAATAATTGTTATTCAGCAGTTTATAGCATTAAATATCCACGGGACAACAATGCAAAATATTATTCGATTGATTGACTATATGTTGATATTGATTGCAGGTTTTACTTATTTCAGTAATCTAAAAAGAAAGGATTATGTATATTTGCACAAAGCAGTTTGGTATATTTCTACGGTATATATTTTGATTACTTTGTGTCAAAGCTTTTATTATCAAGCATCGGACTATCAAGAGGTTATGTTGTTTATTGGTTCTAGAGCTGATACTGTTCAGACAATTTTCACATTGATAGTGTTATTAATTAGTACGGATTATCTATTATATAAAAAAATTAAAAGATGCGATTTTGTATTACTTCTTCTTGCTTTTTTAGATTCAATATGCTTAAAAAGTGGCCAAGGTACTGTTATGCTTGCTTTGATTATAATTACAGTAGCTTTAATTTATTATAAAAATGTAAGTGTATGGAAGTTTATTACACTTAAAATAGGACTAATATTAATTGCTATCTTAAATATATTAATTATATTTGGATATTATCAAAACATAGGAGTATTTAACTTTGTTATTACTGAAGTTTTGCACAAAAGTATTACATTAACAGGCCGCACAAATATCTACTCTCATATTCCGGAATTGATAAGTTTATCACCTTTAGTTGGCTATGGATATGGAACTAAAATAGTTGCAGATTATATAGGCTACATAGATTCTGCTTTTGTAAGTGCTCATAATTCAATACTAGAGCTTTTACTAATTTATGGTGCAATTGGGACAGTATTTTTTATCAAGTTGATCTGGGATACATTAAGGCAACTATACAAACATTATGAAATTCGAGAAAATGGCATTCTTATTGGAGCAATTTGGGCATCATTTATCGGTGGGTTAGTGAACTTAATGATTACATCAGTTCCTTTTTTGATTTTATTGTGTTTTTCTCGGTCATTTTCTTGCTTTTCGGAGACAACAGAAAAGTGAAAAACAGGCTACATTAACATGTTTTACACTTTTCTTGTTTTGTAATCATATGTAATAAATATCAAATAACTGTAGAAGTGTTTTAATTTCATCGGCCTAAACACTTCTTGTATTATGATAGAAAGGTTTTGTTAGATAATGAAAGGCAGCATTTTATATAAGGTTCGCAAGCGAATGGCTTCTAATTCATTTTTAAGTAATACGATAAAGAAGCCGTATATGTGTTTCAAATATTTTTATTCTAATTTCATTGCAGGAAAAAATATTGATGAGCTAAATAAATATATAGATAAAGGATTAAACATAATTTGGTATTTAGATGTACCAACGCATTCTAATATGGGTGATTTAGCTCAGTATGTTTGTATTAAAGATTGGCTTGTATCAAATTATCCAGAGTATACCATTGCTGAGATTTCAGCAGATACTATTGTAAATGCAGAACAGAAATTTATTGATTTACTGAAGAATAAGAAAAGCAATGGGGATTTGATATTTTTCCAAAGTGGATATTGCACACAGGATTTGGGCGGATTTCATGACTACGTTCATCAACTTGTTATAAGGAACTTCCCGAGCATTCCGATTATTATGCTTCCGCAGACGATTTTATACAAAAATAGAGAAAATGCAGAGGCTGTTTCGAATAATTATCGGCAACATAAAAAGATCTTGTTGTTATGCAGGGATTATGTTTCTTACAGTGTTGGAGAAAAAATGTTTGAAAATAATAAACTTCTTCTCTATCCGGATATAGTTACATCATTAATTGGTACTTTACCTATAAATGATAAGAAAGATAGAAGCGGAATACTAATTTGCTGTAGGAATGATTCGGAAAAATATTATGATGAAAATACAATCAAAATGTTAAGTAAAAAATTAGGGAAAATTGATGATGTTACTATTTCGGATACTACAGTAGCATGTGATTTCTCAAAATTAAAATCACATATTAAAGAGCGTGTGCAGCAAATGATTAATGACTTTGGCCGTTACAGGGTAGTAATTACTGATCGCTATCATGGAACAATATTTTCATTAATTGCTGGAACACCAGTTATAGTTATTAAATCAAATGATCATAAAGTGATTACAGGCGTTGATTGGTTTAAAGGAATTTATGATCAAACAGTATGCTATGTGGATAATATTTATAACGTGTATGAAAAAGTTACTTACATTTACAATAATTATGACTATGTTCAGTTAAACTCTGTTTTCAGAGATACATATTATGCCAATTTAAAGAATGTTATTAGTGAATGTATAAAAGAAAAATGAAAAGTATTTTGACATTATTCTTTGAAGTAAAATAAAGGAGAATAAATACATGAAAATATGTGATGATAGTTCATGCACAGGCTGTATGATGTGCATTGATATATGTAATCAAAAGGCAATTTCTGCAGTTGAAGACGAGCAAGGCTTTATGCATCCAAGTATTGATTCTGATAAGTGCGTTGAATGCGGGTTGTGCGTTTCAAGATGTCCAGTGAATTATCAAAAGAAAAATAAAAAAGCTGAAAAGGTTTTTGCTTGTTGGCAAAAAAATGTTGAAAGCCGTTTGGCATCAACGTCCGGAGGTGCATTCTTAACAATTGCTGAAAGAATTATCCAGGGCGGTGGTGTGGTGTATGGTGCTGCTTTTGATGATCTCATGAGAGTGAAACATATTAGAACTTTAAATATGCAGGAAGTAAAAAAATTGAGAGGTTCAAAATATGTTCAGAGTAATACAAAAAATATTTATGAACAAGTAAAAAATGATTTGAAAGTGGGGCGAAAAGTTTTGTTTTCTGGAACACCATGTCAAGTTGCTGCATTACAAAATTATTTGAAAATTAACTATGAAAATCTCTTTTTCATTGACATCGTGTGTCATGGTGTTCCATCGCCAATGATTTTTAGAGACTATTTGAAATGTATCTGCGAAAAAAATCATTCAAAAATAACTGAATTAAATTTTCGCTATAAGAAACCTTGTTGGAGCGTTTTTTCAATGAAAGCAAAATTTAAAAATGGTTCAGAATACATCGCTTCAAAATTTAAGGATCCTTATCTTCATTTTTTTTTATTGAGGGATTTGACACTTAGGAAATCGTGCTTCGAGTGTCATTTTTCCTCTCCTGAAAGAACGGGAGATATTACTTTAGCAGATTTCTGGAATTATAGAGCGTATAAGTTCTCTCAGAGAGGATCAGAGCGTGGAGTTAATCTTGTTTTGACAAATACGAAGAAAGGAGAACAATTACTATGTAGCTTAGCCTCAGAGCTGCATATTGAAGAACATACTTGGAAAGAGGCTTTTGAATCTAACAAACAACTTCTTGAGCCAAATAAAAAACCAGTGCTATATGATAACTTTTGGGGAACCTATAGAGATGGCGGGTTCAGAAAAGTTAGAGAAAAATATTATTATTATAACAAACGTTATGAAATTCTGGGATGCTTATATGCGTGGAAAAAAGCTCATGCATATCTTATAACGGCTAAAATTCTGAAAGCGATTAAGAAAAAAGCATAGTAGGAGAATAGAATGCGAATCAATAGAACTAAAAATGCAACGAGAAATATAATTACGGGTTTTGTTTTGAAGATATATCAACTTTTAGCTCCGTTTTTAATTCGAACTGTAATGATATATGTACTTGGACTAGAGTATTTGGGACTTAATAGTTTGTTTACTTCGATTCTTCAAGTCCTGAATCTTGCAGAATTGGGTGTTGGGGCTGCAATGGTTTTTAGTATGTACAAACCTATTGCTGATGATGATACAATTACAATCTGTGCATTAGTGAAATTGTATAGGCTGTATTATAGAATAATCGGTCTAATAATTCTCGTTGTAGGATGTTTAATTACACCTTTTGTTCCTCATTTGATATCTGGAGAAGTGCCAGCGGGGATGAATGTATATATTTTATATTTGCTTAATTTAGCTGCAACAGTTCTCTCTTATTGGTTGTTTGCATATAAAAATTGCCTTCTGACGGCACATCAACGAGATGATGTAATTAGCAAGGTTACAATTGCAGAGAATACTGTCATGTATGTTGCTCAAATAATGGTTTTATTTTTTACAAAAAACTACTATTGGTATGTCATAATTACACTGCTTTCGCAAGCACTTCTCAATATAATGACGGCAGTTGAGGCTAATAAATTGTTTCCACAATATCGGCCATGCGGCAATCTTGAACCTGATCGTGTAAAAGAAATTAATCAGAGGGTAAAAGATCTTTTTACATCTAAAGTTGGTGAAATAATTGTTAATTCTGCAGATAGTATTATAATATCAGCATTTTTAGGTTTATCTATTTTGGCCATTTATAATAGTTATTATTATATTCTTAATTCTGTAATGGGCTTTGTAACTATATTTTTTGACGCCTGTACAGCTGGAATTGGAAACAGTATAGTTACTGAAACTGAAGAGAAAAACTATAATGATCTTTTAAAATTTACTTTCATAATATCATGGGTCTCTGGATTTTGTGCGTGTTGTTTATTGTGCATTTATCAACCATTCATGGCACTATGGATTGGTGAAACAAACCTATTATCTATAGGATGCGTAGTCTGTTTTGCTGCTTACTTTTATATTCGAGAAATGAACCAGCTATTGATTGTGTATAAGGACGCAGCTGGAATGTGGCATGAAGATAGGTTTAGGCCATTATGCACGTCCCTGACCAATTTGGTTATGAACTTGATTATGGTTCAATTCATTGGCATTTATGGTGTGCTGTTGTCAACGGTATTGAGCTCACTTATTGTCGGCATGCCATGGGTTTTACATAATTTGTTTACAGTAGTGTTTAAGCGACCAATGAATACATTTGTAAAGAGATTAATTCAATATATGTGTTGCACTTTAGTAGTATGTGCTTTAACTTATTTATGCTGTATACTAGTGAATTTTGGAAACTTAGCAAATTTAATTATTAGAACAATTATATGTTTAATTGTACCTAATTTCATATTTTTCATCATATATTATAGAAAAGCGGAATTTAAGCAAACAATGGTATTAATAGATCATATATTGGGAGAAAAAATAGAAATCATACATATAGTTTGCACAAGATTCATGTAATATAAGATAGTTGGTACTATTTATGCCTATTTGAGAAAATGAGAAGGTGATTCATAGATGAACAATATTTTGAAACGTGTCAAGAGTATAGCAAAGCCAATTGTAAAACCGATTGTGATGAAGCAAAATTTAACTTTACCGCATTCAAGTATATATTGCTTGCATCATGTTGAGAAAAACAGTAAATGTTGTGGCGGATGCCAAATGAGCACTGCTCAGTTCAAAGAGTTTGCGAAAAGTCGGAAAAATTGTATTGACCTTAATAGTTTGTTAGAGATGTTGACTCAAGACAATGAACGTGTGACGGGATATACTGCGATTACATTTGACGATGGTTTGTCTGATGCTTATAGGGTAGCATATCCGTATCTTGTTGCAATAAATGCTCCATTTACATTATTTATCTCAAGTAGGTTAGTTAATACTTCTGGCTATATTAATTTACAAGAACTAAAAGAAATGGCATTTAATCCACTGGTAACGATTGGTGTACATGGAGCAAATCATAAAACACTTTTGGGATTATCTAAACATGATTTAGAAGAAGAGGTAATTGTAGCTAAGGATGAGATAGAACAAATGCTAGGAAAGCAATGTAATATATTTGCTTATCCTTATGGCCAATATGATTCATGCGTATTGGACGTCGTATCTAAAGCAGGATTTGATTATGCTTTGCAGGTGAAGGATCGTTCTTGCAGGAAATCGACAGTTAAAAGTAGATTTACTATTCCGAGGTTTAATATTGAGAGCTCTACTCTCAAATACCATGTTTAGTAATATATAATATTATATGCAATTGATATAGAAATTTTGCTCGAATTGCGAATGGAAGCAACTAAAGGTACTTGTCACTTTTGATAAATTGTAAATAAAAAGGTAACTTTTTCATAATAGTAGCAAGCTCCGTTGCAGGCTTCTTCGCAACGACCTCGGGGGGATATGAACAAGATTAAATATTATTCCAGCAGAATAATATAAATAGAGCTGTTGGAATTTTTATATGCAGTACAATATTTTTTGATTAACTCTAAATATATTTGTCAAAAATAGAAATATTAATATTTGGATTTGAGAAGAAATAAATGATAGAGACAAGAAGAAGCTTGATCTCAATGCACTGATCAAAATAGCTATTTGCTCTTGTCCAAAGGAGAAAGTTACTGCATACAATACTCTGCTATAAATTAGCATAAAATATAAACTAGCTGGAAGCAAAAACTTTTTATTACGTTTTGTACTTTGAGCGAAACGAAAGGAATGGACATAAAAATGAAAATAATAATTTTAGCAGGTGGAAGTGGGACAAGGCTGTGGCCCCTTAGCCGTGACAGATATCCAAAACAATTTATAAAATTACAAAGTCATAAACCATCCTTGTTCCAGGAAACCTTTAAGAGAAGTTTATTATTAGCACAATTAGATGATATATATGTAGTAACAAATGAAAAATATAAATTTTTAGTAATGGGTTCTGTTGAAGAATTAGGTTATGAATATAGCGAATCTAATATAATTGTTGAACCTGAAGCTAAAAATACCCTTCCTGCAATTTATGCAGGTGTTCATGAAATAGCTAAAAAGGGTAATGATACGGTAGTTGTTTTTCCTTCTGATCATATGATTGCAAAGGGTCAGGAATTTGCAAATATTATTAAAAAATCAGAACCATTAACTAGAGATTCAATTATAACCTTCGGCATTAAACCGGATAATCCAAACACTGGATATGGATATATTGAACCCGGAAATAAAAAATTAAATGGTTATGAAGTAAAAGAATTTAAAGAAAAACCGGAAGCTGAAATTGCTGCAACTTATGTTGATGAGGGCTACTATTGGAATGCAGGAATATTTATGTTCAACACTGATATTTTTATAAATGAAGTAAAACACTATGCTCCAAATATATATAATGCTTTTGAAAGCAGCAGTACTATAAAAGAAGCTTTTAGTAAAATAGATGAAAAAATTTCAATAGATTATGGTATTATGGAGAAAAGTAAAAATGTTGCTGTTGCACCTGTAGATATAGGCTGGAATGACCTTGGCAGCTTTGATTCTTTTTATGAAGTCTTTGATAAGGATGAAAATAATAATATATCTGGTGAGGATAATATACTTATTGATTCAAAAGACAACTACATATATTCAGAAAAAGGCAAGATAGTAACAGCAGTAGGTGTCAATGATTTAATTGTAGTGGATAATAGGGATGCCTTGCTTATTTGCAAAAAAGATCAGTCACAAAAGGTAAAGAAAATTGTACAATCCTTAAAAGAAAGAAATGACAGCAGAGTAGAATATCATGTGCAGGATTACAGGCCTTGGGGAAGTTATAAAGTTTTAGAAGAAGAGAAGAATTCATTTAAGATTAAAAGAATTAAAGTAAGCCAGGGTAAGAAGTTAAGCTACCAGATGCATTATCATAGGAGTGAGCATTGGATTGTTGTTAAAGGTATGGCCAAAATGACAATAGATGATGTAGAAAAGCTGGTGCCTGCAGGAGAAAGTATTTTTATAAAACCTGGACAAAAGCATAGGCTTGAGAATCCAGGAAAGATACCTCTTGAGATCATTGAGGTTCAGATGGGTAATTATTTAGAGGAAGATGATATTGTAAGATTTGAAGATGATTATGGAAGAAAATAAGTTTAATAAAATGAATATGTGAAGAAAGTAGTAAGCAGGGTAGAGTGATTTACCCTGCTTTTGTTGTGCGCCCAGCATGAATGCAATCTAAAGGGTGAAAGTCCCTAGCACGGGTTGATAGTACCAAGTGCATAGCTTAAGACAAGGGTGTCCATGGTGACGTGGAATCTGAAGGAAGTCGGCGGCAAAACTCCGGTCTGACGGACAGAAATTACATATAAGGCATATGTCTGTGGGTGAGGTTGCAACACAAACTGAAGCCCTAAGCTATTCAAGACAGACGGTGTAAATGTAGCAGATAGATGGAGTGAAAGATTGGGTTCTTACCTGGGGAGGTCTGATAGGCATGTTATGGATATGAAATTAGAAATAATAACCTACGCAGTGATGTGTAGTTGAACTATTAGAAGTCAGCAGAGGTCATAGTACCACGCAGTATGCGTCGGCGTGGGAAGGACTGAACAATAGGAGGTTTTAGAATTTTGAAAGATACGAAGAATTATGATAAAAGCAGACAACTTCATAAGAAAGGCTATCTACATGGAAAGAGAGTGGAACTCAAAAGCAATGTAGAAGTGCATAGTAATTCTTCTATGTCCAATAAAGGAAGAAACAACGTCAATGAATACAGTAGTGATTTACTGGAGCGAATATTATCAAGAGATAACTTGAATATTGCTTATAAAAGAGTAAAAGCCAATAAAGGAAGTCATGGTATTGATGGCATGACATTAGACGAACTTTTACAATACTTAAAAGAACATGGGCAGGAATTAAGGCAATCACTACATGAAGGAAAATATAAACCACAACCTGTCAGGAGGGTGGAAATTCCAAAGCCTGACGGAGGGAAGAGATTATTAGGAATACCTACTGTAGTAGACAGAGTTATTCAACAAGCTATTGCTCAAGTGCTAATACCAATATATGAAAAGAAGTTTTCAGAAAATAGTTATGGTTTTAGACCGCAAAGAAGTGCGAAGCAAGCTGTTGAGAAATGCAGACAATATATAAATGCAGGTCATACATGGACTGTAGATATAGACCTTGCTAAATACTTTGATACGATAAATCACGATAAACTAATAAGACTACTATCTAAAGATATAGAAGATGGTAGAGTAATTTCTCTAATACGAAAATACCTGCAAAGTGGTGTAATGATAAATGGAGTAGTTATGAATACAGAAGAAGGTGCACCGCAATGTGGACCACTATCTCCACTATTAAGCAACATAATGTTACATGAACTTGATGTAGAACTAACAAAGCGAAAGCTTTGTTTTTGCAGATATGCTGATGACTGTAATATATACTTAAAAAGCAAGAAAGCAGCAAATAGAGTAATGGAGAGCATTACAAAGTTTATTGAAGAAGAGTTAAAACTCAAAGTAAATAGAGAGAAAAGCACAGTAGATAGACCTTGGAAACTTAAGTTTTTAGGATTTTCCTTTTATAGGGGTAAAGGTGAGTATAGAATAAGAATTCATGAGAAACCTTTGAACAAATTTAAAGCGAAACTTAAGAAATTAACTTCAAGAAGTAATGCAATGAATATGGAATATAGGTTTTTAAAATTAAAACAAGCAATAGTTGGATGGGTAAACTATTTTGCTATCGCGGATATGAAAAGTATTCTTAAGAAGCTTGATGAATGGTTAAGGCGAAGGGTAAGAATGTGTTTTTGGAAACAATGGAAAAAGATTAAAACAAAACACGATAATCTTGTAAAATTAGGAACACAAAATAATAAAGCATGGGAATTTGCTAACACAAGAAAAAGCTATTGGAGAACATCCAACAGCCCAATATTAGCTAAAACTTTAACCAATAGTTATCTAAAAGGAAAAGGATTAATCTCTATTTCTGAAATTTATTCATTAGTGCGTTAATTCCTATTGAACCGCCGTGTACTGAACAGTATGCTCGGTGGTGTGAGAGGTCGCTGAATAAAATAATTATTCAGCTCCTACTCGATTTTTTTGCTATAAATGTAGAATTACAAAATAAAAAGTAAAACGATTTTTGTTGATTATAGTGTTAGAAAGTAATAGAATAAGTACTAGAAGGGTAGAATAAGTGTTAGAATGAGGAGAGAGGATAATGGAATTTATAGAAAGTAGTAATGTAGAGCTAAAGGAAATTTATATATCAGATATAAAAAAAGAAGTTGTTGCATTTGCTAATACAAGGGGAGGAACAATTTATATAGGTATTGCAGATGATGGAAAGGTAATTGGATTAGAAAATTCCGATGAAATTATGCTGCAGGCAGGAAATGCTATTAGGGATGCTATCAAGCCTGATATTACATTATTTGTTGATTATGACATAGAAATTATAGAAGATAAGAAAGTAATTAAAATATCTGTACAGAGAGGTGTTGACCGGCCTTATTATTTAGAAAAGAAAGGTTTAAAACCTTCTGGAGTTTATGTGCGTCAGGGAAGTGCTTCTGTACCTGCATCTCAAGATGCTATCAGGAAGATGATTAAAGAGACAGATGGAGATAATTATGAAAAGGTTCGTTCCTTTAATCAGGATTTGACCTTTGAATATGCAGCTAATGAAATGAAAAAACGTAATTTGAAATTTAGTTATGCTCAGATGACTACTTTAGGACTTATCGGAGAAGATGGTTTATATACAAACCTTGGACTATTACTTTCTGACGAGTGTGTACATTCTATAAAAATTGCTTACTTTGAAGGCTCGGATAAAAGTGTTTTTAAAGACCGTAGAGAATATTATGGCTCATTGTTAAAGCAGCTCTCTGATTCCTATGAATATATTGATTTATTAAATAAAACAAAGGCAACTTTTGTGGGATTAGATAGAATTGATAAAAGAGATTATCCACCAGAAGCTATCCGTGAGGCGTTGTTAAATAGTATTGTACATAGAGAATACTCATTTAGTGGAAGTACACTTATTAATATTTATGATGATCGTATAGAATTTATATCTCTTGGTGGACTGGTTCCTGGATTATCAATTGAATCTATTATGCTTGGTGTGTCACAACCTAGAAATGAAAAGCTTGCAAATTTATTTTACCGCTTAAAACTCATTGAGGCATATGGTACAGGTATTGCCAAAATAGTATCAAGCTATAAAGAAAGCAGTATTCAGCCTACAATTAGGGCAGCAGATGGTGCATTTCAAGTTATACTTCCCAATTTAAATTATACATCTGATAAAGATAATATTGAGGAAGGGGCTGGAGCTTCCGGTTCTTATAATCCTCAGTTTCAGGCAATATTAGATGCGATGAGAAATCAGGGGAGTGTTACCAGACGTCAAGCACAAAATATATTGGGAGTAGGGCAATCTAGGACACTCAAAATTTTAAAGGAGATGACAGCAGAGAAGCTAATTTTACAAGTAGGAAAAGGCAAAAATGTAGAGTATCATCTGAATAAAGTAAAGTAGTAAGCGGGGTAGAGTGATTTACCCTGTTTTTAACTATTATATGCATTTTTATAAGTCAGAAATATTGCATTAAGAGATAAGCTATAGGAAATTAATTCTATGGTTGATGTAAATATGAAGGTATGATAAACTATCTACGTACAATTTAATATAGTTGTGTGTGGGCAGCTGGTATTGCTATCCCTTTTAGGAGGGAGGTGATACATATGTACGAAATGTTTATAGTAGTTTTTGCTGCTCTATCATTTTTGGTAGCGTTGATAAATTTGATTATCGTACTTATAGATAAACAGAGTTCTTGGTATCAGATGGAGTTTTAACTCCATCTGATGCGTAGAAATCGTTATCCAGGGACGTAGTTGCTCGCAACGTAAACTTGGGAAAGTTGGAGTATTAGAGCAAGTAGTCATCGGATAAAATAAAAAAGTAGCCCACCCACGCAATTGGTATAGCTACTTTTTTAAATAATTAAATTAGCGAAACTAGTTGCCTAAACAACTAGAATTGTATACTACAGGGTGTCCCAACACCCTGTTTTTATTATGTCAATTTCTTAACTTAATTATACAGTATGTATTTTTAAAGTCAATAAGATGAATTTAAAAAATTTAGTGAATCGGTTTATATAACAAGAATGATAAGGGATATTTAGCTGACATGAGTATTCTATAAATAAATACAGTATGATACAATGATATTATTAATATAGGTGGTGAAAAAATGGATAATGAAATTTTAGATCTATTAAAAACTATCAACAATAAACTTGATGAACATACACAAATATTAAGATCTTTAGAGCATGCGAGTGAGATGCATAAAGTAGAAATAGATAAAGTTAATTATACTGCTGCAAAAATTGAAGGGGAAGTTAAAGGAATTAGAGAAGACCTCATAGCAGGGTAGAGTGATTTACCCTGTTTTTATTTTTTACTATATCCATCAGTTAGTGTGTATTTTCTAACTTAAAAATCAACTTATGTATAAAATATACTAACAAAATTGAAAACACTTTTAAAAACTTTTCTATAAGTCTTAGCGAGGCATTTTAGAAAATCTTAGGAGCTTAGATATGTTTGAGGTACGAGTTTAGCTAAGCTTCTTAGATTTTCAAAATACCGAGCTTTAGACTTATTAAAGTTTTTAAGGTGATGAAATTTGTTAGTATATGGCTGATATAAGTTGATTTTTTTGTTTAGAATTACTACTAATTGCTGGATATTTTTTTGTTTAAAATTGCATACTTTTCTAGACAAATTACGGTATATATCTACCCCAATTTAACAAAAAATCATAGTTTAGTATTTTTTCATTAAACTTGACAGAACTGCTTATATTTTAAACTTGTTTATACTCAAATATCACATTATTATTATATATGAGGGGGTTATGTAGACCTAATTAATTAGAAAAGGTGGGGATTTTCCATTGAATGGGCTGCAAATCGAATCTATTAAAATAGTGGTGAAAAGTATGGAAAAGTATGAAAAAAGTGTCGGCTATCATTTCCTTAAGAGAATTATGGATATAATTTTCTCTTTTGTCGGAATTATTGCCTTTTTTCCGATTATGTTTGTAGTGGCAGTTGCAATTAAGCTTGATTCTAAAGGGCCAATTATATTTTCACAGGCTAGGGTGGGAAAAAACGGTAAAATTTTCAAAATGTACAAGCTAAGGTCTATGACCCATGATGCAGAACAGCTTTTGGACAACCTTCAACATAAAAATGAAATGACAGGACCAATGTTTAAGATAAAAAAGGATCCAAGGATTACAAAGGTGGGAAGGTTTATAAGAAAAACTAGTCTTGATGAGCTTCCACAGTTGTTTAACGTGATTAAAGGTGAAATGTCACTGGTAGGTCCGAGACCTAATCTTCCGAAAGAAGTTGCAAAATTTACTTCTCAGCAAAAAGTTAAGCTTTTGGCAAAACCGGGGCTTACATGTTACTGGCAGGTTATGGGCAGAAGCAATGTTGATTTTGAAGAATGGATAAGACTGGATTTAAAGTATATAAAGGACAGGAGCACGCTTTTAGATATAAAGTTAATATTTAAAACTTTAGGTGTATTCTTTGGAGATAAAAATGCAAGTTAAGAACTAAAAATATAAAATAAAATTTGCTAAGGTGGATACAAAAAATGAAAAATATTTTTATTATAGGTTCAAAAGGCATACCTGCAAGATATGGCGGTTTTGAGACATTTGTTGATAAACTTACTTTTCATAAAAAAAATATTGATATTAAGTATCATGTAGCATGTTTGGCAGAAGATGAAAAAGAGTTTGAATATAATAATGCACGATGCTTCAATGTTAAAGTAAAAAATATAGGAAGTGCTAGGGCCATTCTATATGATATAAAAGCGTTAAAAATGTCTGAAAAATATATAAAGAAAAATAATTTGAAAGATTCTATCATTTATATACTGGCTTGTAGAATAGGTCCTTTTTTAGCTTTTTATAAAAAAAAGTTAGAGAGGCAGGGCATTAAAGTATATGTCAACCCTGATGGACATGAATGGAAAAGGAGCAAGTGGAACAAAGCAGTAAAAGCATACTGGAAATATTCTGAAAGACTAATGGTAAGGCATGCAGATTTTTTAGTATGTGATTCACTTGGAATTGAAGAATATATAAAGGAAGAGTATAAAGCGTATAATCCTAATACTACATTTATAGCTTATGGTGCAGATATCAAAGAATCAGCTTTATCAGATGATGACCCAAAGCTATTGAATTGGTTTTATAAAAATGGTATTAAATCTAAACAATACTATTTGATTGTTGGAAGGTTTGTTCCTGAAAATAATTATGAAGTTATGATTAGAGAAATTATGGCATCAAAAACGGATAAAGATTTAGTTATTATAACAAATGTTGAAAAAAATAAGTTTTATGATGAGTTATTATTAAAAACCCACTTTGATAAAGATAAACGTATAAAGTTTGTTGGTACAGTTTATGATCAGGAGTTAATTAAGAAAATCAGAGAAAATGCCTACGCTTATATACATGGACATGAAGTAGGGGGAACAAACCCTTCTCTATTAGAAGCTTTAGCAAGTACTCAGTTAAATTTACTTGTAGATGTTAATTTTAATAGGGAAGTTGGCAGGGATGGAGCTATTTATTTTAAGAAAAGTAGTGGTGACTTATCAACCTTGATTAAAGAAATAGAGAGATTGGATATAAATAACATTAATAAATTATCTGAAAATGCTAAAAATAGAATAATTAATAGTTACTCATGGAATAAGATTGTAAACGACTATGAAGAATTATTTGGTATTTAGGCATTTGAAAGAAAATAAAAAATAGGCCAGTATACTGACTGGCTATTTCTTTAAAAATGCCTTATTAGGGGGCACTTATGAGAATAGGAATTGATGCACATGTTATAGGGGATAAATCCGGAGGTAATGAAACATATTATAAAAATTTGATAGAGCAAATAACTAAATTAGTTACAGATGAAGAAGTCTACTTATATTTCAATGATCTAAAAAAATCAGAACTTATTAATATTGACAATGAAAATAATATTAAAATAGAAAGCTTTAAGACTTCTAATGCAGTTAAGAGGTATATGAAGTATTTACCGGATTACGTACAAAAGGATAAACTTGACGTACTTCATTTACAGTATTTCCCTGTAATAAAGAAAAAGTGCAAAATTGTAGGTACTATACATGATATTTCTTTTGAACATTATCCAGAATATTTTACTAAGAAAAATTTATTGATGAATAAGATTTTGGTACCTGCTCTGGCAAAACAGGCTGATAAAATTTTGACTGTTTCCAATTTTTCAAAGCAGGATATTAGCAATAAATATGGAATTGATCCTGATAAAATTGTTGTTACGCATTTAGCGGCCAGTGAAAAATATAAAGTTATAAAGGATTATGAATTATTAAAACAAACCAGGAAAAAATTTAATATTAATGGAGAATTTATTTTAACTGTTGGAAATCTTCAGCCAAGAAAAAATTTGAGCAGATTATTTACTACTTATATTAACTTAAGAAATAAAAAATTAATTGATGAAAAACTTGTTGTTGTTGGTAAAAAAGCCTGGTTGTTCAACGATATTTTCAAATTTGTCAATGAATCAAAGTATAAGGAGGATATAATTTTTACAGATTATGTGTCAGAAGAAGATTTGGCATTACTTTACAATGCAGCCAAATTGTTTGTATATCCTTCTGTATTCGAAGGCTTTGGACTGCCGCCTTTGGAAGCAATGTCATGTGGAACACCTGTTGTTACTTCAAATATTACTTCTATACCTGAAGTAACAGGAAATGCAGCAGTGCTATTTAATCCATGGAATGTGGAAGATATGGAAGAAAAAATTGTTACTACAATAAATAATGGGGATAGGCTTAATAAATTAAGTGAACTGGGACTAAAAAGATCACTGGATTTTTCTTGGAAAAAAACTGCCCAAATAACATTGGAGGCATACCATGGAATGGTTACTTAGTATTTTATTTGTTACACATCAATTTTTTGGAGGCAATTTCGACCTCTTTTATATAATGGCTTTGTTATTGATATTAAAAGATATCCTTTTTTTTAGATATCGCAATATATCGACTACATTTATATTTTTACTGCCCATAATATTTATATTTATACTCCAAATTCTTATGTTGCATGACTTGAATGTTCAAAAAGGAATAGCATCTGTAGGTAAGATATTCTTATGTTTATATTTATTAAATACAGTAAAAAATAATTTTAATAGAGTTAATGTTACTAAACTATATAAATATGCTGTTTTACTATTGATGTTACTATTTGTTACCAGCTTATTTGTGAAAACAGATGTTTTTTGGATATTTAATGATTTAACTAATAAATTTCTTACAACCAGATTAAAACTTTTATATATAGAACCTAGTGAATTATCATTTCATGCCGCAGTGCTAGCATTATTTATCTTATTTTACAATAATAATTGGGAGAAGCTTTTTGCAAGCTATGAGAATTTATTATATTTAATTATTCTTTTAGTAATTATGGCATATTCAGGCGGTTTAGGAGGAATTGTACTAGTTTTATTTACAGTTACATTTATATTAGGCCGTGATAATTTAAAAAAATCTACAGCTGGAAGAAAAATTATATATATATATATAATTCTATGCATGATTCCAATAATTTTTATTTTCGTTAACTATTTTGAGGGTTCTATAGTATTAAGGCTTCAAGCTATTATGAGCGGATCGGATTCTTCTTTTAACTATAGAGTATTTAAAGGATTTAATGGAATGAAAGCATGTTTAGCGTCTAATCCATTTTTAGGAATTGGCTTTGGAAATCTAAACACGGACTATTATCAATATATGCTGCTCTCATATGGATTAGTAAGCAAGATAGCAAATTCCTTTATGTATGCAATAGCAGAAGGAGGATTATTGCTTTTATTTTATCTGAGCTGCCTTTTCATTTATATGTGGAAACATATTAATAATGATATTTTTAAATATGCACTATTAATATTCATACTTTTATATCAAATAGGAGGAGGATATTTTACCAATCCAATTAATTGGATTATTTATGGAATAATATTAAGTAATAGTGCTGAAGAAAGATCAGAGGTGTCATGATGAAAATTAAAAATTGCTTATTAATGTTTGTTCCAATAAATAGGTTGAAGATATATTTATACAATAAATTGCTGCATTACAAAATAGATAAAAGCTGTAAAATTGGTTTTTCTTATATTGATGCTGTTTATTTTGAATTGGGCAGAGGAAGTGTTATAGGAAGCTTTAATTTAATTAAGAATTGCAGCAAAATAGTGATCAAAGAAAACTCTACAATATTGAAGTATAATTTTTTTAAAAGTTGTAAGAGTGTAATTGTCGGAAACAATACAGTAATTGTAAGAGATAATAAATTCTTACACAATGATAATGTAGGACTTGGATTTGGGGGCAATATTATTATTGGAAATTTTACCACTATTGTTAATAGACATTATTTTGATTTAACAGATGATATTTATATTGGTGATAAGTGCACCATTGCAGGTAATGGAACTGAATTTTGGACACATGGATTTGACCTGGAAAATAATAGAGTTCAAGGTGAAATTAAGTTACTGAACAATATATATATCGGGGCAGGTGTAAAATTTAACTTTGGTTTAAAAGTAAACAGTAATAATATTGTGGGAATGGGCAGTATATTAACCAAATCAATTAATTGCGAAGGCTATTTAATAGGTGGCATTCCGGCAAAACCAATATCAAAATTGAATAATGACAAAATTGGTTACAAAGAAATGGGAACTATTAATAATAAGAAGGTATATAGAAAAATAATTGATTAATGGAGGAGATAACTTGGATATAGGATTACAGGATAATTTATTCTTTCTAAATTCTTATGATAGCAATGTAGAATTAGATGGTAAGTTTATTGAAGAACAATATAATTTTAGTAATATAAAAAAAGATAAGTATAATATATATTTCACTAAAACAGTTGAATATTTTAAACATAAGGATAGATATGAAATCCTGTTTTTTTCCAAGAGCAAGTATGACATAAGAAAATTATTTGAAAATTTAAGCTTTATAGATATGAGTGTTTGTAAAGACTTATTTAATTCTTTATTATATAAGATTGACTATGCGGTTATTATCATAGATAAAGTAGAGAATAAAATATATAGTTTCAGAACACCAAATGGTGTTGTACCTATGTATTATTTTTATAAAGATGGTACATTGGTTATGTCAATGCATGTTCATAGTATTGCAAAGGCTATTAAAAGGGTTGAAATTAGTGATTTTTCAATTGAACAGTTGTATGTAATGGATTGTTTAATGGAGCCATATACATTATATGAAGGTGTTTATGAAATAGGCAGAACATATATTTATGAATTTGACTTAAACAATAATTCTTTAAAAAAAGAAAAAGTGTATAGCTTTAAATATGAAATCAACAAAAATATCAGTTTGGAAGAATCCATATCAACGTTAAAAAATGAAATAATAAAATCTCATCAAAAACGAGTAGGCTCAATTAACGGAATAATGTTGTCAGGTGGTATAGATTCTAATGTTATGTGTTATGCCTTAAAAAATTGCACAACCAGTTCATTGGAGTCGTTTAATGTATCAGTGAAAAACCAAAAAAATAGTGAAGCTCCATATGCTAAAAAAGTAGCAGATTATTTTGGATTAAAGCATAGGGAGGTGTTAATAGATCCATCTGATATTAATGAAAAAATATTGGAGGATATAATAAACCTCAATTTTCCTTACTGGGGTGTAATGTATATAGGAAGTATTTTTAAATCATTAAAACTAAAGGGATACAATGTATTTACAGGTCAGGACACAAGACTGCACACACCATACGTTAATATTTTAGATGATATGATATTTAAAAATAAGATCAATTCTAAAGCAGTTCCTTTTTTGGGTAAAAAGCTTGCACCTTTAAAATTTAATAAAAAAA
This sequence comes from Clostridium sp. AWRP, assembly GCF_004006395.2. Classification (NCBI taxonomy): domain Bacteria; kingdom Bacillati; phylum Bacillota; class Clostridia; order Eubacteriales; family Clostridiaceae; genus Clostridium; species Clostridium sp. AWRP. The sequence continues at coordinate 526,804 of NZ_CP029758.2, forward strand.
TTACAAGAGCTCTGGAGAGATGTAAGGATGCTGAACATATGGAGAAATATTTGATTAAATATTTTTTACATTGCTCAATAGATAACAATAATGTAAACAGTATGTTGGAACAAGAGATAAAAGAGAATATAGAATATGAAAAGTTAAGCTATCAGGAGTTATTTAATGAAATTACCTGGCTAAGATGGGGGCAGCAGTACACAGATGACATTAAATATATGGATAGTCTATGCAGTCACTACTATAATACATGCCAATTTCCTTTTTATGATATTAAATTGGCAGAAGTCAGTGCTTCCATACCATTTAAATATTCCAACAAGAGATATATTGGCAAATCAGGGTTTGGAAATGGATTTACAATAAATAATAAATATTTACTGATGAGAATGTTAAAAGATGAAAATGTGCCTATTAATTTAGCAGGAAGAAAAAAAGCAGTTTCCAGTACAATTCATTTATATTTTAACGATCAATTTGGAAAGATAGTAAAAGACAGATTAAATGGGAGCACGCTATTAAATAATCCGGCAGTCATCAATTTAGGACTAGATAAGCTAATAAGTCAATTCTGCAGTGAAGATAGAATTTATGGTGATATGGACTATAGTTATTTGATAAAAATATACAATGTATTTGTTTTAGATGTTTTGAAAAGTTATATAAAATAGATGGATGTGAGTAAATTGAAAATTTTATATTTAACTAAGCAGGCACCCAAAAGAGAATATACTATTTCTAAAGAAATATTGTCTGATAATGACAACAGTTTTGTTGACAGTTGTGTGTTTAGTTACCGCAACTATTTAGATGTCTATGAATTAAATGAGAAAGAGAGGGTATTTAGAAATATATATGACTTTACAGAATTTTGCAAGACTTACGCGGAAGAGAATGTAAATATAGATGATGAACTGTATAAATTTGAATTAAATTATAATATACCAATAAATGAGGTTTTATATGCCGACAGGCTTATAATAAACTACAGTGAAAATCATAGAAAACAAATTATATATATGCTCGTTAAATTTTCTTTGATGCTGCTTGAAAAAACACAATACGAAGTCATTGTAGGTGAGCTTTCTAGTTCAAGTGATTTGATATTTTACTACCTTAGCAAGTATTTTGGAATAAAGTACCTGTTTTTTTGGCATGGCAGAATCAGTAACAAGATGGAGTTTTCAGATGTATTAGGCAGACGTAATGGATTGAAAGAACTTTATATTAATTATAAAAAAAATGGCTTTTCACAAGAGGAAAGAGAATATCTTGATAAATATTTGGAAGAATTTAAAAAACAAACGGCACCCGATTACATGAAATTTAGCAAGCAGACTAAGTTCAAAAATTTATTTAGAAAGTTATATATACAAAATCCTGGAGCTAGATTAAAAAAATATATGAAGTCCTATCAGATAGATTTAAAATATTCCGCAGATCAATCTCCAAAAGTATCTGAAAAAATAAATAAAAGACTCAAAAAAGTTGTGTTCCCAATAAAGTCGCTGTTGCTCAAAAGATACTACGATAATGTGAACTTAAATAAGAAATATTATTTAACACCGCTGCATTATCAACCTGAGTCCTCCACAATGACTTTTGCACCGTACTATTTAAATCAGCTTGCATTTATAGAAAATCTAGCAAAGTCCATACCTGGTGGAACTTATATTTACGTTAAAGAACATCCTGCAATGTTTGCAAATAGGAAGTTGTCATTTTACAAGGAGCTAAAAAAAGTACCTAATATAAAGTTAGTTCATCCTGAATTTAGTATGAATGCGTTAATAGAAAAATCTATGGGAGTAATAACCTTGACAAATACAACAGGATATGAGGCTGTAGTGAAAGATAAACCGGTGTTTGTATTTGGAAATGTGTTTTACAATGAATACGATTACAGCTTTAAATGTAATAATTTTGAGGAATTTAGAGATAATATAATAGCAGCATTAAAAGATTGGGATAAATGTAAGGGCAAAAGGATAACTAATAGAAACTGTTTTATATTAGCCTGTATAAGAAGTTTAAAAGATGGAAATTTAAATAGCCACTTGTTTGATAAAACCTTTTTTAAAGATGAAAATATTAAAAATATAGTTAACAGTATAAAAGATGAAATAATAGGAGGATAATAAATGCTTAATGATAAATCAATTTTAATTACTGGAGGAACTGGTTCTTTTGGAAAAAAGTTTACTGAGATGATTCTACAAAGATATAACCCTAAGAAAATAATTATTTACTCAAGGGATGAATTTAAACAAGATTTAATGAAAAAGAATTTTATGTTAAGATATCCTGATAAAATAAATAAACTTAGGTTTTTTATAGGTGATGTCAGGGATAAAGATAGACTTTATAGAGCATTTAATGGTGTAGACTATGTTATACATGCTGCAGCAATGAAGCAGGTACCGGCCTGCGAATATAACCCTTTTGAAGCAATAAAAACTAATATTCATGGAGCACAAAATATAATAGATGCAGCTTTAGACAGGGGAGTTCAGAAGGTAGTTGCGCTTTCAACAGATAAGTCCGTTAATCCCATTAATTTATATGGAGGTACAAAACTTGTTTCAGATAAGTTATTTATTTCGGCCAATGCTTATTCAGGAGGAAATGAAACTGTATTTTCTGTAGTTAGATACGGAAATGTAGCAGGAAGCAGGGGTTCAGTTATACCTTTCTTTCAGTCTCTAATTGAAAAAGGGATAAAAGAATTACCCATAACTGATTGTAGAATGACGAGATTCTGGATAACCTTAAAACAGGGTGTTGAATTAGTATTTAAGGCATTAGATGAATCAAAGGGCGGAGAAACTTATATATCTAAGATACCTTCTTTTACTATAACTGACTTAGCTAAAGCAATGCTTGATGATGTTGTTATAAAAGAAATTGGCATTAGAGAAGGCGAAAAGTTACATGAAATTATGATAACAAGAGATGATTCAAGAAGCACTTATGAATATGAAAAACATTATATTATCTATCCTCATTTTGATTGGTGGAGTTTTGATAAACATTTTACACCTGGTGGAAAGCTAATAGAAGAAGGATTTGAATATAACTCTGGAAATAACACGCAGTGGCTTACAGTAAATGAGTTGAGACAGGAAATGTATAGATTGGGTATATTTGATGCATATAAAGTCAATGGCATACATTATGGTGAAGTAATATCTACTAAATAGAAAGGGAAGATAATTAATGAATGAATTGGCGATAAATGGTGGAAGGCCAATAAGGAAAACATATTTATCTTATGGAAGACAGGATATAGATGAAGAAGATATAGAATCAGTAGTAAAAGTTTTAAAAGGTGATTTCCTGACCACTGGTCCTTCTGTGGGAGAGTTTGAAAAAAAAGTTTCAGACTATGTAGGGGCAAAGCATGCAGTTGCAGTTGCTAATGGCACTGCAGCACTGCATATGGCTTGCTTTGCAGCAGGGATAAAAAAAGGTGATGAGGTAATAGTATCACCTATAACTTTTGCAGCTTCAGCTAATTGTGTCCTATACTGCGGAGGTACACCTGTATTTGCGGATATAGATCCTAAGACATATAACATAGATCCAAAAGAAATTGAAAAGAAAGTAACAAGCAAAACTAAAGCGATAATTCCAGTAGATTTTACAGGACAATCTGTTGATATAGATGAAATAAAAAGAATAGCAGATAAAAATAATCTTATGATAATAGAAGATTCAGCACATGCTTTAGGTAGTGAATATAAAGGTAAAAAAGTAGGTACAAAGGCACAAATGACAGAATTCAGTTTTCATCCGGTAAAACCTGTAACCAGCGGCGAAGGTGGTATGGTAGTTACGGATGATGATAAATTGTATAAAAGAATGATTCTTTTTAGAAGTCATGGAATAACCAGGGATAAAGATTTGATAACTCATAATGAAGGCCCCTGGTACTATGAACAGATAGATTTAGGTTATAATTATAGGATCACAGATATTCAATGTGCTTTAGGTGCAAGTCAGATGAATAAAATAGATAAATTCACAAACAGAAGAAGAGACATAGTTAAAACATATAATGAAGCTTTTAAAGATATGGATGAAATTACTACTCCTTATGAAGCTGAATTTTCTAACTCAGGGTGGCATCTATATGTAATCAAGTTGAATTTGGAAAAGTTAACTTGTACAAGAAAAGAAATCTTTGAAGCTCTGCAGGCTGAAAATATAGGAGTGAATGTACATTACCTTCCTGTATACTTACATCCTTATTACCAAAAGCTAGGTTATGAAAAGGGGCTGTGCAAAAATGCAGAAGAATTATATGAAAGAATGATAACTATACCATTATTCCCCAAGATGACGGATGAAGATGTATCAGATGTTATAAGTGGAGTTAAAAAAGTAATAAACTATTATAAGAGGTAGTGACTGAAATGAAAGTAGTTTGTATTGTACAGGCAAGGTTTAGTTCTACAAGGCTTCCGGGAAAAGTATTGAAAGAAATTTGTGGTAAAACTGTTCTGGAGCACGATGTAGATAGACTAAGAAGAATAAAAAATTTGGATGAAATAGTAATAGCTACAACCACATTGGAAAAGGATAATGCTATTGTAAAAGAGTGTGAAAAATTAAAGGTAAAATGTTTTAGGGGCTCGGAGGAGGATGTGCTATCCAGGTATTATTATGCTGCTAAGGAAAATAGTGCGGATGTGGTTGTTAGGGTTACATCTGACTGTCCGCTCATAGATAGTGAAGTTGCTGAAAGTATAATTCAGTGCTATATGGAAAATAGAGAAAAATACGATTATGTAAGCAATACTATAGATAGGACTTATCCAAGAGGGTTAGATACGGAGGTATTTAGCTTTTACGCATTGGAGAAAGCTTTTAATGAAGCGGCATCTCAAAGAGACAGGGAGCATGTAACACCCTATATTTGGGATAACGATAATATTTTCAATATTTTTCAATATAAAAATGAAATGGATTATTCAAATTTAAGATGGACACTAGATACAAAAGAGGATTTTAAGTTAATATCAATAATATATGAACAGTTTCAAGGTAGAGATTATTTTGGCATGAATGAAATAGTAAAATTTTTAGAGAAAAACCCTGAAGTAAAAGAAATCAATAAGTGTATAGAACAGAAAAAAATTGATGACAGCTTATTTTTGATACCTGCTGGTGAAGGCCATTGTGATTTAATATATGAATGGGTAAATGAGGATGAGGTAAGAAAAAATTCTTTTGATGATAATGAAATACCCTATGACCAGCATGTAAATTGGTATTTTAAGAAATTGAAGGATCCGGATTGCTTTATTTATTTATTGGCTGATTCCAATAAAAACATAGGAATAGTGAGAATTGAGAAAAAAGGAAATGAAAATGTAGTAAGCTATAGCATATCGAAACAATTTCGGGGAAAAGGTTACGGATATAAGATTTTGGAAAAGCTTCAGGATAAGCTTATGAAAGAAAACAAGAATATTGTACTGACAGGTTATGTTAAGAAAGAAAATATATACTCTGTAAAAATATTTGAAAAATTACATTATGATTTGGTAGAAAATGATGATTATAATATGAAGTTTGAGAAAAATTTAAGCAGGTGAGATTTTAATGAGGAAAAATATAAAAATCAAAAATTTTGAAATCAGTGAAACTAGTAAAACATTTATTATAGGAGAAATCTCAGCTAACCATAATGGCAGTTTTGACAATGCAGTAAAGCTTATATATGCTGCAAAAGATGCAGGAGTAGATGCTGTCAAATTGCAGACATATACTGCAGACACCATAACTATAGATTGTTATAATAAATATTTTCAAATAAAACAGGGTACTTTATGGGATGGAAGAACACTCCATGATCTGTACGAAGAGGCATATATGCCCTGGAAATGGCAGCCTGAATTAAAGAAAATAGCCGAAGAAAATGGTCTTGTTTGCTTTTCTTCACCATTTGATAAAACAGCAGTAGATTTTCTGGAAGATATGGATGTACCGGCATATAAAGTAGCTTCTTTTGAAATTACTGATATACCACTTATTACATATATGGCTTCCAGGGGAAAGCCTATGATAATAGCAGCAGGTATAGCAGAAATCTCAGATATTCAATCAGCTGTAGATGCATGTAAAAAAGTTGGCAATGATCAGATAATTCTTCTTAAATGTACTAGTGCCTATCCTGCTCCATTTGAAGAAGTTAATTTAAAAACTATTCCTAATATGAGAGAAACTTTTGATGTAATAGCGGGTCTTTCCGATCATACGTTAGGTATAGAAGTTCCTATAGCAGCTGTAACACTTGGAGCAAAAGTTATTGAAAAACACATAACACTCTCAAGGGCAGATGGAGGACCGGATGCTGCATTTTCCTTAGAACCACATGAATTAAAAAGTATGGTTCAATCAATTCGAAATACTGAGAAAGCTATTGGAAAAGTCAGCTATGAACTAACAGAAAAGCAGATGAAAAATAGAGCATTTTCCAGATCTTTATTTGCAGTAAAAGATATTAAAGTGGGGGAAACTTTTACAGAGGAAAATGTTAGATCAATAAGACCGGGATTTGGATTACCTCCTAAATACATAGATGATATTTTAGGAAGAACTGCTGGTGAAAATTTACTGAAAGGTACTCCACTGCATTGGGAGTATGTTAAATAGGGTGATTATATGGCTGCAATTGCAATAAGAGCAGATGGTGGCTCTCAAATAGGCATGGGGCATATTATGAGAACATTGGTTTTAGCTAAGGAACTTGCGAAAACTAATGATGTTTTTTATTTATGCAGGATAGATAAACCTTTAAGTGACAGGTATAGTTATGGCATGGAAAAAGTAAAAAAAGAAGGCTTTAAAGTAATTGCTATAGATGAAAATAATGTATTAGGGGAATTAGAAAGGATTCAGTGTGATTGTCTGATAACAGACAGTTATGATGTAGATGAACATTATTTTACTAAAACAAAAGAGTTATTTAAAAAGACGGGATATTTTGATGATATGAATTTATATGATTTTGATGTGGATTTTATAATAAATCAAAATATAAATGCAGAAGATTTAAATTATAATACTGACAAAAGGACAATATTATTTTTAGGGCCTGGCTTTGCTTTATTGAGAGATGAATTTAGAAAGTCAAAAATTAAGAGGGTAAATGAAGTTGTAAAAGATATTTTAATAACTCTAGGTGGGTCAGATTTTAATAACTATACATCAAAAATTTTAGGATTTGTAAAAGAATTACGATACAATTTTCATGTTGTAGTTGGACCATCTTTTAAATATATAGATGAACTTAGTAACTATGAGAAAATGAACAGTAATATTAAATTACATTTTAACACAAATATGAAGGCTTTAATGGATAGGTGTGATGTAGCTATATCAGCCTGTGGAAGCACGCTGTATGAATTGGCAGCTTGTGGAGTTCCTACATTAGGACTCATAATTGCAGAAAACCAAAAGGAGATAGCTAAAAAAATGGAACAAGAAAAATTAATAATCAATTTAGGTCCTATAGATAAATTAAATAGAGAAAAGTTGGTAAATACAGTGGAGGAATTGTGCAGTGATTTAAATAGGAGAAAACAGATGAATTATAACCAGAGTATAGTTATTGATAAAAATGGGGTTGAAAAGCTTTGTAAAAATATTAATGAAATGTTTTAAATAAACATGCTATTATAAAATGGTTAAGGCGGTATAGTAGTAATGAAACTTAAGAAAATTTTTAGTAATGGTAGAATTAATGTCTTATTAAAGTATTCTTCTATTAAATATATAGCATTAATTATTGCATTTTTAAAAGGCATAATTAATGCTGGGGCACTTGGACCTGAATTATTAGGTGTACTCGGTAACCTTCTGCTTGTTTTAAGCTATCTATCCTATTCTAATCTTGGAATATTATATTCCATGAATAGGGAATATGTCATATATGAATCAACTAACGAGAAAGATAAAGCGAGTAAAGTTATTAGTACATCTTTTACGTCATTGTTCATATTGTCAATATTATTAATAGCAGCTGGTATAATTGCTAAATTTACATATAAGGGTAATTTAGGCAATTATATTTTGTTGGTTTTTATTATAGGAATTTTGGAGCAGTATAGAAATTTCTATATTAATTATTATAGGCTGGTTAATAAGGTTAGAAAAATAAATTTTATAGAGCTTATCAATAATGTATTATCATTTGTGTTAATAATCATATCTATAAAATATTTTAAAATATATTCTGTATTAGTAGCTATGTTCACAGCGGATATTGTAGTTTTTATCTATGGTTATAAAAATAGTGAAAAGATTAAACTGGGCATAGATAAAAAAGTTTTAAAAGATTTGATAATAGTTGGAATTCCATTACTTATATACAATTTGGGATTTTATATTCTAACAACAGTTGACAGGTTGATGACAATTAATTTTTTAGGATACAGGGATTTAGGATACTACACATTTTCAAATCAGCTTGTAAATGGGACTATGGTATTCATATCCTCGGTTCTATTTTTATATTATCCTAAAGTTATAAAAAATTTATATATTAATGGAAATAATGATAGAATACAAATTTTAAAAAAAATAGAACAGTATACCAGGTATGTAGAAGTTCTAGGAGTAGTTTTATGCTTAGTAGGCATAATATTAATAAAACCCTTTACCAATATAATTTTACCTAAATATTCTGTAAGTATTGATATATATCGAATATTGGTTTTTGGTGGAGTTTTCAGCGAAATATCTTATTTTGCCAATGTTTTTACCGTATCAAATAAAAAGCAGATATATTCAGTGTATCTACAATGTTTAGCAACTGCAGCAGCAGTCATTCTTAATTATGTTTTCATTAAATCAGGTATGGGGATAATTGGAGTTTCATTGGCAACCTTGATGACCAATATATTGTATTCCATAATGCAGCATTTGATATATCTAAAAATATTGAACTTAAAAATAAGCTTCATAAGGAACACTTTAAAGGTATATCTAAAATTTACATTATTTACAATTACATGTATAGCTATTGGCTTTATGAATATAAATTTTATCTTATATATTGTGATTCTTAGCATTATAACGTTTATTTTATATTATAGGAACTTAAGAAATATGATAATTGATTTGGGAAAGTTATAGTAGTAACAAATGTATTAAATTAGGTAGCTGAATTAAAGGGAGGATTGATGTAATGAAAGTAATAATCCTGGCAGGTGGAAGTGGAACAAGACTATGGCCGCTGAGTCGCGGCAGATATCCAAAACAATTTATTAAGTTGCAAGGTAATAAACCATCCTTATTTCAGGAAACCTTTAAGAGAAGCTTATTATTGGCAAGCTTAGATGATATATATGTAGTAACGAATGAAAAGTATAAATTTTTAGTAATGGGTGAAGTTGAAGAATTAGATTATAAATATAATGAATCTAATATAATTGTTGAACCTGAAGTTAAAAATACTCTCCCTGCAATTTACGCAGGTGTTCATGAAATAGCTAAAAAAGGTAATGATACAGTAGTTGTTTTCCCTTCTGATCATATGATTATAAAAGGTCAGGAATTTGCAAATATTATTAAAAGTTCAGAACCGTTAACTAAAGATTCAATTATAACCTTTGGAATTAAACCGGATAGTCCGAATACAGGATATGGATACATTGCACCGGGAAATAAAAAATTAAATGGATATGAAATAAAAGAGTTTAAAGAAAAACCGGAGTATGAGACAGCTGTTACATATGTTAATGGGGGATATTATTGGAATGCAGGAATATTTATGTTTAATACTGAGATATTTATAAATGAAGTAAAGCTTTATGCTGAGAATATACATAATGCTTTTAAAAGTAGTAATACTATAAAGGAAGCTTTTAGCAAAATAGATGAAAAAATTTCAATGGACTACGGAATTATGGAAAAAAGTAAAAATATTGTAGTTAAACCCGTAGATATAGGTTGGAATGATCTTGGCAGTTTTGATTCTTTTTATGAGGTTTTTGGTAAAGATGAAAATAATAACATATCTCATGCTGATAGTATACTCATTGATTCAAAGGATAATTACATATATTCAGGAAAAGGTAAGTTAGTTGCAGCTGTAGGCATTAATAATTTAATTGTAGTTGATAATAGAGATGCCTTGCTTATTTGTAAAAAAGACCAGTCACAAAAGGTAAAGAAAATTGTAGAGACCTTAAAAGAAAGAAATGACAGCAGGGTAGAATATCATGTCCAAGATTACAGGCCCTGGGGGAATTATAAAGTTCTAGAAGAAGAGAAAAATTCATTTAAAATTAAAAGGATTAAAGTAAGCCAGGGTAAGAAGTTAAGTTGTCAGATTCATTATTATAGAAGTGAGCATTGGATAGTTGTTAAGGGTATGGCAAAAGTTACAATAGATGATATAGAAAAGCTGGTATCTGCAGGAGAAAGCATTTTTATAAAACCAGGACAAAAACACAGACTTGAAAATCCAGGGAAGATACCTCTTGAAATTATTGAAGTTCAGATGGGAGACTATTTAGAAGATGATGATATTGTGAGATTTGATGATGACTGATGTGAAAAGTAAAAATATTGCGAAGCAATTTTTTTAATTAATAGTTAAGAATGAAGAATTAATAGTTAATGTGGATTTTTTTCCGTTACACTACAAAAAATTTTTAATTAAGCTTTTAACCACTCGTTTCGCTAAAGCGAAACAGTGCCGATTTATATAAATTTAAAGATTTTTTGCGATAGCTAAAAATCATCCTTCACTATTAATTCTTCATTATTAATTCTTAACTTGCTAAGCTTTGTTTTGCAAAGTTTTTAAACTGTGAAAGTTAAGTTATATAACTTTAAAGAAGTTAAAAAAGTGAGGGATACCTATATGAAAACATACCTGGTGACAGGAGGAATAGGCTTTATTGGGTCTAACTTTATCCATTACATGTTAAAAAAATACTTAAATGTAAAAATAATAAACTACGATAAACTAACCTATGCAGGTAACCTTGAAAACCTAGAGACCATATCTAAAAATCCTAACTACATATTTATCCAGGGAGACATATGTGACAGGGAAAAACTTCAACAGCTGTTTCAGAAGTATGATATAGACTATGTAATAAATTTTGCAGCAGAATCCCATGTAGACAGGAGTATAAAAGACCCTGAAATTTTTGTAAAAACGAATGTGATGGGGACTGTGGCACTTTTGGATACTGCTAAAAATGCTTGGGGTGTAGAAGGTGGTTTTAAACAGGGGAAGAAATATCTTCAGGTTTCCACAGATGAAGTCTATGGTTCCCTTGGAAATGAAGGATATTTTACGGAAAAAACTCCTCTTGATTCTCACAGCCCTTACTCTTCAAGCAAAGCTTCTGCCGATTTGATGGTAAAGGCATATTTTGATACCTATAAAATGCCTGTGAATATAACCAGATGTTCCAATAACTATGGTCCCTATCAATTTCCAGAAAAGCTTATCCCACTTGTTATAAACAATTGTCTAAGCAAAAGAGATATTCCAGTATATGGTGATGGACTTAACATAAGGGATTGGCTTTATGTAGAAGATCACTGCAAAGCTATAGATAAGGTTATTTATAGTGGTCAGTGTGGTGAAGTATATAACATAGGTGGACATAACGAGAGAACAAACATTCATATAGTTAAAACAATAATTTCATATATACACGACAATGTGGATCCTTCTGTAGATGAAAGTCTTATAAAATATGTAAAAGATAGAAAAGGACATGATAGGAGATATGGCATTGATCCTACAAAGATTAAAGATGAACTCCATTGGTATCCTGAAACAAAATTTGAGGATGGTATAGTGAAGACTATAAAGTGGTACTTAGACAATAAAGATTGGATGGATAATGTGACTTCCGGGGAGTATAAGAAGTACTATGAGAAAATGTACAGAAATAAATAACAAAGTTCAAATATCAAAGAACAAATAATGAAGTTTTCTTGGTTGAGAATTGAGAGTGGAAAGTGGAGAGTTAACGTGGATTTTTTTTCGTTATACTACAAAAAATCTTTGATTAAATTTTTGAAAGCTCGTTTCGCTAAGGCGAAACATTGCCGATTTATATAAATTTAAAAATTTTTTTGTGTTAGCAAAAAATCAACCTTTACTCTCAACTCTCAATTTTCAACTGTCAATTAAAAAAGGTGGTGTTAACTTTGAGAAAGGGCATAATACTGGCCGGTGGATCTGGAACCAGGCTTTATCCAATGACTAAGGCAATATCTAAGCAGATTGTTCCAATATATGACAAACCTATGATTTATTATCCAATTTCTGTGCTTATGCTAGCTGGAATACGCAATATTCTAATTATATCCACACCAAGAGATACAGGTGCTTTTAAAGAACTTTTTGGTGATGGAAGTCAGCTTGGACTTCACTTTCAGTACGAAGTGCAATATGAGCCAAAGGGACTGGCTGAGGCTTTTATAGTTGGAGAAAAATTTATTGGAAATGACGATGTAGTTCTTGTTTTAGGGGATAATGTATTTCATGGATATGGTTTTACAGAAAGGTTAAGGGCGGCTTCAGACAGACATAACTGTTCAACTATTTTTGGATATCATGTAAGCAACCCTCAAAATTTTGGTGTAGTGGAATTTGATGATGATTTCAATGTTATTTCCATAGAGGAAAAACCCTCAAAGCCAAAATCCGATTATGCAGTACCAGGACTTTACTTTTACACAAATGATGTGGTGGACATAGCAAAGAATATCAAACCTTCTTCAAGGGGAGAACTTGAAATTACAGATGTAAACAATGAGTATTTAAAAAGAGGTAAACTTAAAGTAGAGCTCTTTGGAAGAGGAATGGCCTGGCTTGATACTGGAACTCCCCAGGGACTTTTAAATGCTGCTAATTTTGTAGAGGCTGTTCAGACAAGGCAGGGACTTTACATAGCTTGTATAGAGGAAATTGCTTATAGAGAAGGATATATAGATGACAATCAACTGATAAAGTTGGCAGAGCCTCTTAAAAAAGTTGCTTATGGGAAATATATTTTAGAATTGTTGAATAAACAGCATCATTCATATTTTAGGAGTGAATACAATTGAAGATATTGATTACAGGAGGGAAAGGACAGCTTGCTGGGCAGCTTGAAGAAATTTTGGTTATGGGAAAATCTGAAGTAGGAGCACTTGATAAAATTTATTCTGATGCTGAAGTGAGATTGGCCAGCAGGGAAGAACTAGATATAACTAAATTAGATGATGTCAGAGATTTTATGATTGATTATGCTCCAGATATAATTGTAAATTGTGCTGCTTATACCAATGTGGATAAGTGCGAGACTGATTTTCAAAATGCTTTTAAGGTAAATTCTTTAGGAGCTAGAAATTTGGCATTAGCTTCACAGAATACAAAAACAAAACTTGTACATATTTCTACAGATTATGTTTTTAACGGCAGAGGTACTGTCCCTTTTAGGGAATACGATTTACCTGATCCTGTTAGTGTTTACGGAAAGACTAAACTTTTAGGGGAGCAGTATATTAGAGAAAATTGCAGCAGATATTTTATAGTAAGGACATCCTGGCTTTATGGTTTATATGGGAAGAATTTTGTATACACTATACTAAAAGCTGCAAAAGAAAAAGGACATTTAGATGTGGTAAATGATCAGAGAGGTAATCCTACTAATGCTGAAGATCTTGCTTATCACATTTTAAAGCTTGCTCTTACTTGTGAATATGGTATATACCACTGTACTGGCAAGGGTGAGTGCAGTTGGTATGATTTTGCCTGCAAAATTGTGGAGTATGCCGGTATAGACTGCATTGTATCCCCTATGACTTCAGAAAAACTCAACAGGGCAGCTAAAAGACCGGAATTTTCTTCTCTTGATAATATGATGCTCCGGTGCACCGTTGGTAACAATATGAGACAGTGGGAAGACGCACTTAAATCCTTTATTGAAAAACTGTACAAAAATAAATAACAAAGATCAAATATCAAAGAACAAATAATGAAATTTTGCTATAGGTAAAATCAATATAATTATTTTCTGACACAGGAAGAAAACTTTCCACATTTGATATTTGTTATTTGAACTTTCAATTGTGCATTGTGCATTGTGCATTGTGCATTGTGCATTGTGAATTGTGAATTGTGAATTGAACAGGAAGGGATATGATTGAAATAGGTAAATTTAATTTTAAATCAGTAGATATCGAAGGTGTGTACATAATAGAAACAGGTGTTTTTGGGGATAATAGAGGTTATTTTATGGAAACGTATAACTATAATGATTTTAAGTCGGCAGGTCTTGATGAGGTGTTCGTTCAGGATAACAAATCTAAATCTAAAAAGGGTGTTTTAAGGGGACTTCACTTTCAAAAAAATTATTCTCAAGGAAAATTGGTGAGAGTAGAAAAAGGGGAGGTATTTGATGTCGCTGTAGATTTAAGAGAGAGATCCTCTACCTATGGGAAATGGATAGGGGTTACACTATCTGAAGAAAACAGGAAACAATTTTATATCCCAAAGGGATTTGCCCATGGATTTCTAGTTATTTCAGACGAAGCAGAATTTTGCTATAAATGCACTGAGTTTTATCATCCTGAAGATGAAGGTGGTATTATATGGAATGATCCTGATATAAATATAAAATGGCCTCTTGAGGGAATTGACAATATTATTTTTTCTGAAAGAGATAAATTATGGCCTACACTGAAGGAGTGCAAAAATAAAATAAAAAAGTATTGACTTATATAAACGTTTACTATATAATAAAACCAAGAAGAAAGATATAACTTCTTCTAGCAATCCTAACTCGAAAAGAGTACTAAGGAAATTGTTTTAAAGAAGTAGAAAGTTTAAAAAATCAGATATTAATACACTTATTTAGAACGAAAGTAAATATGATTAAATATTCACTGGAGTAAGTTATAAGGAATATCTGAAAAGTACTTGTGGATATTTAATTTGTAAGAATGTTCAACAAGAATGTATGAAATTTGGTAAGTTTAGATTAAAGTATTATGTAATAAAGAAGTATAGTTTTAAAGGTAAGTCTTTTGTTAGAAAGTTAATTAAAGTTTTTTAGAAGTGTGTTTTAAGAAAAATAATAAATTAAATTTTTATAGTGTATTAATACATTGTAATGGTAATTGAAAAAGGGTGATGAATATTCAGGTAAGGTCAGAGTACTCAAAAGAGTTAGGATTTGCTTAACCACCAGTTAGTTATATGATAGCTAATTGGTGGTTTTAATTTTATTTAGAAAAGTTAAAATATGTCTAAATAATCAACTTAAAACTGTAAGTTAATTTAATACAATTAAACTATTAATTTGAATTTAAGTAAAATGTATGATATAATAAGTTATTAAAATATGGAATTAGCTATATTTTGGAGCATTTATCAAAATATAAGGGCGGTGATATATTGTCCATGAAAAAGAATTTCTTACCTTATAATTATGACTTGAATTATTCTATATACAATTTTGATGAATTTATGCATAAATATGTGCAGGAAAAAGATAGCTTCTCAATATGTCTTCTTAATGTGTCTAATTTAGGCTTATGCAATTATATATTAGGGTACAAATATGGCAATGTTTTATTGCATAATATTGTGAACAGGATAAAACTTATTATTAATCAAAAATCATATATTTATAAGTTTGGCGGGAACATATTGCTTATTATAGTACCTAATATAAAATCTAGACGCAGTTCCGTAGAGATTGTAAAAAGAATAATGAAAATAAATGAAGATTTATTTTTATTGGCAGATAAAAAATTTAAATTGGAAATAAAACTTGGGATTTCTTTATATCCCTATGACGATGTGAAGCTTAGTAATGTATTTAAATATGCAAGTATAGCTCTAAATTGTGCAAATAAAGAATGCGGCAGCACATATGAATTTTTTAATGTTAATATGTATGAAAATAATGCTATGGAAGAAAAAATTCGAACTGATATACAGGACGCCCTCATTAATCATGAGTTCATATTATATTATCAGCCACAGGTAAACGTTAACAGCGGTGAGATTTATGGAGTAGAAGCTCTTATCAGATGGAATCATCCAGAGTTTGGGATACTAACACCTTCATATTTTATTGATGGAATAGAGAAAAATGGCGAAATAAATAAAGTAGGCAGAGTGGTCTTTTATATGGCATGCCTTGAGGCAAAAAAACTTCATAATCTTGGATACTCCCATTTAATTATGTCTGTTAATTTGTCTATAAGACAATTTGAAGATGATTTTTTTATTACTTTTATTAAAAATATATTGGAAATAACTCAGGTGAAGCCTGAATATATTAATTTTGAAATAACTGAGAGGACGGCTATTAATTCTACTGAAAAAATTACATCTGCCTTGAGAAATATAAAAGATATGGGAATAAAAATATTTGTTGATGATTTTGGAACTCAATATTCATTTTTAAATTACCTGTACAGTGTGCCTATAGATGGCATAAAAATAGATAGATCTTTTATTAATGGTATAGATAAATCTGAAAAAAAGTTTACTATTGTAAGACATCTTATCAATCTTGCAAAGGACTTAAATTTGGAGGTAGTGGCAGAAGGCATGGAAACGGAACAGCAGCTTAAATGTTTAGAAAAAGCTAATTGCATTAATGTACAGGGTTTCTTTTTTGGAAAACCTCTTAGCTCTAATGATCTTGTAAGTTTTATGAAAACATCAAAATTTGGTAAGCCAGGTAATAGTATTTTTTCAGAAAGTAAAAAATAGAGTACAAAATTTTGAAAACACTTATATTTTTATAAAATTTATGGTAGAATCATAGTAAGTAACTTAATATATTAATGGGAAACAATGAAATACGCACTTTATGTGGGCATCTGGTGTGTATTGAGTTAATGATGCAACCGGCCTTATGATCATAAAATTTTTTTATAATCATAAGGCTTTATTTAACCCTAAAAATGGAGTGCATATGTATATTTATTGTAGTATTATTGTTTTTGTTTTTGGAACCATAATAGGAAGTTTTTTAAATGTATGCATATATAGAATACCAATGCAGGAATCTATTGTGTATCCACCTTCTCATTGTACAAATTGCGGCAGCAGGATTAAGTGGTATGACCTAATTCCTATAGTAAGCTATATTATTTTAAGGGGACAATGTAGAAATTGTGGAGAGAAGATATCTGCAAGATATCCTATTATAGAGTTTACAACTGGTTTATTGTATACTATGCTTTATGTTAAATTTGGAATTAGCATAGATATTGTAAAGTATATTGTATTTATAAGTGTTTTGATTGTGGTAGGAATGATAGATTTGAATACCACGGACATTTATTTTAAAACCACAGTAGTAGGTTTGATTTCTGCATTTATATTTTTAGCAATATATTATTATAACGGTCTGCCTATAAAGACATATGTATATGGAGGTATAGTAGGCGGTGGACTTTTAGCTCTTATCATTCTCATAACAAAAGGTGGTA
The DNA here is from genome assembly GCF_004006395.2 of Clostridium sp. AWRP. Lineage (NCBI taxonomy): Bacteria > Bacillati > Bacillota > Clostridia > Eubacteriales > Clostridiaceae > Clostridium > Clostridium sp. AWRP. Next base: position 544,285 of record NZ_CP029758.2, read on the forward strand.
TGGGATGGGGAGACGCAGAAATTTGTACTGTGTGCGGCTTGTTTCTCGGGCTTAAACTTACTTTCCTAATGTTGTTTTTGTCCTTTATTATAGGAGCGACTGCAGGAGTAATACTTATTTTGTCAGGAAAGAAGTCGAGAAAAGATTACATACCTTTTGGACCATTTATTGTAATAGCATCTATTATTACAGTATTTTTGGGGCAAAATATTGTAAGTTGGTATTTATAACAAGAGGACAATGTAAGACATATATTAATTTATAATATGTTATTTTAAATCAACTTTCATAGTTTAAAAATATTGCGACCTAAATGAATTCACAATTCACAGTTCACGATGCACAATTTCGGTAGATTTTTCTCCGCTGTGCTGCGAAAAATTTTAAATTTAAAGCCTCATTGGAGCTTTGATTCAATGGTGCTATATTTTAGATTTTCTGAAGTTTTAACGGAAGAAAATTATCCTTAATTGTGAACTGTGCATCATGCATTGTGAATTAATTGCTTCGCAATTTTATTATATTAAGCCCAAATTCCATATATGGAAAAGTTGAGCTATTGAGCTATTTTAATTAAAGAAGGGATGGAAAGCCTATGGAAAATGTAATGAAATTAGAAAAGAAAAAAGGTTTTACACTTATTGAACTCATGATAGTGCTTGCTATTATTGCCATACTTGCTGTAGTTTTGATTCCTAAATCTCAAATATTTAAGAACAATTCTAAAAATGCAGGTGTAACTACCAATGTAAATACTGTAAGGGGTTACTTGGAAACGAAGGTTACCAATAGTGGAGGAGCTGATAGCTACTTGAATGCGGCTACCTTGAAAACAGCAATAGCATCAAATTTTAGTTTAGATTCATCAACTTTTGTACCTACCGGTTCAAGTTCAAGTGAACAATTAGTTAATCCTTTTAACAAAGACAATGCATCAGTTTCAGTTGTTGATAAGTCATCAGATGAAACAAATAATAAAGTAGATACCGTAAGTCCAAGCAGTACTGGTGTTAACGATGGTGAAGTTGTAATTTATGTATGTAAGGATGGATATGTTGTTTTTGGTGTTGATAAAGGTGGAGATCTTACTCAAACATTTAAAGTTAAATAAAGCAATTAAAGAACATGGTTTTTCCATGTTCTTTATAATATAATGATTTTTAGGGGTGTTTATTATGCCAAAAATAAAAAAACGTCTGGGACAGATACTTGTGGATGAGGGAGTTATAACTGAAGAAGTTATGGAGAAGGCTCTCAGAATGCAAAAGGAATCAGGTGAAAAACTTGGAGAAGTACTTGTAAATATGGGATTTACAACAGATGAGCAGATAGTTAATGCAGTAAAAGAACAGCTTGGCATACCTTTGATAAATTTAGATAATATCAATGTATCCCAGAATATTATAGATATTTTACCTGTAAGTACCGCAAAAAAACGTGAGGCTATTCCCATAGACATTGTAAACGGCTCTTTACTTGTAGTTATGAGTGACCCTTTAAATTACTTTGCCATAGAGGATATAAAAGTAGCAACAGGCTATCATGTTAAGACAGCTATAGCGCTTAGAAATAGTATATTGAAAAATATTGATAAATATTATGGAAAAAGTAAGGCACAAGAAGCAGTACAGGATTATAGAAAAAACTTTGTAAATAGAACGGTAGAAAGTGATGAGGAGTTAGCTGACGAAACAGCTGCACCAGTTATAAAATTTCTAAATACTATAATTGAAAATGCAATGTTATACAATGCTTCGGATATTCACATAGAACCGGATGAAAAAGAAATGAGAGTTAGATTCAGAGTAGATGGTATGCTTAGGGAAATTATGAGAACGGATATAGATATGCTTTCTGCTGTAATAAGCAGGGTAAAGATAATGGCCAGTTTAAATATAGCTGAGAATAGGATACCCCAGGACGGGAGAATTAACTTTAAAGTTAAGCAGCATACAATAGATATTAGAGTTTCTACCATTCCAACTATTTTAGGTGAAAAAATTGTAATGCGATTGCTTGATAAGAGCAACTTTTCAATGAATCTTGAAAAAATTGGCCTTGAAAATGATGAATTAACCAAACTAAAGAAAATGATTGCAAGTCCCTATGGTATAATAATGGTATCAGGACCTACGGGAAGTGGTAAAACTACAACTCTATATTCTATATTAAACATATTAAACGATGTATCCAAAAATATAATAACGATAGAAGATCCCGTGGAATATAATTTAAAAGGTGTTAATCAGATGCAGGTAAATACTAAAATAGGATTTGATTTTGCCAGCGGCTTAAGAAGTATATTGAGGCAGGATCCGGATATAATTCTTGTAGGAGAAATAAGGGATAATGAAACAGCGGAAATATCTATAAGATCTGCACTTACAGGACATTTGGTACTATCAACTATCCACACCAATAATGCAGTAGGAACTGTTGGAAGACTTCTTGATATGGGTATAAAGCCTTTTCTTATATCTTCTACTTTAGCAGGCGTTATAGCTCAGAGACTGGTTAGAAAGATATGCCCAAGTTGTGCCGAGGAATATATGAGTGATGAGAGAGAAATGAGAATACTTGGACTTAAAGAACCGGTTAAACTAAAGAAAGGTAAAGGATGCAGCTTGTGCAATAGTACAGGTTACAGGGGAAGAATAGGTATATTTGAAATACTTGAAATAGATAATGACATTAAAAATATTATAGATACAGATTATACTGAAAATAAAATTGAAAAATTAGCTGTGGATAAGGGCATGAATACTTTAAGAAAATCCTGTATAAATAAGGTGTTAAAGGGTATAACTACTGTTGAAGAAATGTTAAGGGCTACTTATGGAGATGATATATGAAAAAATTTATATATAAAGCTTGGGATGATGAATTTAATGTAATAAAGGAAGAAATTGAAGATAATGATGCTGATGAAGCATTTAGAAATTTGAAAAGTAGAGGTTTAAAAGTAATATACGTAAAAGAAAAGTTTAGTTTATCTAGATTTAAGTTTTTAGATAAGAAGCTTGATAATGAAATTTTGGCTAATTTTTGTGGGCAAACTGCTATGATTTTAAATTCAGGAATAAGTCTTTTAAATGGGCTTGAAATAATGGAGCAGCAAATTAAAAATAAGAATATGAAGAAAATAATTTTAAATATAACAGATAGTATAAAAAAAGGAAATGGCTTGGATGTATCTATGGAAAGCTGCGGTAAATTTCCAAAATTACTAATTGACATGGTCAAAACAGGAGAAATCAGTGGAAATTTAGATACCGTACTATATAACATGGAGAGTTTTTATAAAAAAGAGGCCAGTATAAAAAGTAAGATTAAAAGTGCAGCTGTGTATCCTATGTTAATTTTAATTGTAGCACTAGGAATGCTTGTATTCTTTAATTTTATTGTATTTCCTGAAATAAAAGGCCTATTTGAAGACATGAAATTACCTGCTATAACAGTAATTGTACTTGGTATTATGAATTTTTTTGATAATAACTATATGTATATAATTATCTGTACGATTATAGCAGTAATTTTTTTCAAATACATAAATACAATTTCTAAAGTTGCATATTTTGTTGATAAGTTTAAGTTAAAGATTCCTATTTTAGGAGATGTTAAGCTAGACATTATAACAGCTAGGTTTACCAGAAGTATGGGAATATTTTTGAATTCTGGAATCCCTATTATAACTATAATGGATAATGTGCAGCTTGTTGTAGAAAATGTATTTATATCGAAAAAAATGGATAAAGTTAAAAACCAGCTAGTTGGGGGTACAACTTTTGCTGATTCTATTGAAAGTGAGAATATTTTTAAGCCGCTTGTGACCCAGATGATGAGAGTAGGACAAGAAACAGGTAAACTTGATGAGATTATGTTTAAACTGGCTGACATTTATGATGAAAAAGTAGAGACAGGAGTTGCTAGAATTATGTCACTTGTGGAACCTATTTTAACTCTGGTTATAGGTTTAATTGTTGGAGTAGTTATATTAGGAGTAGCATTACCTATAGTTCAAATGGCACAGGGGGTGAAATAAAATAAAAATTATATTTAGTTTTAAGGAAAATTATGCGGATGTAGCTGTTGCGTCCAAGATAATAAACAAAATAAAAATAAAAAAAGTAAGTAGAATACATGAGAAGAATGAATTTATTTCTGGGGGAAAACCCTATGCTGATGAATATAATTTAAATAAGATCAAAAGTATTAGGGAAAAGTTAAAAATTAGAAATAAAAATGTAAGAATAATATTGAATTGGGAAAGTATTATAACAAGAATAATAGAGACTCCAGTTATGAATAAAAAGGAACTTGCAGGTTTTATAAAGAATAATATAGAAGAGTATTTTTCTGTTAACATGAATGAATATCTTTATGATTATGAGGTTATTTCCTTAACTAATAAGGATAAAATGACCATTATGCTTGCAGTTGTGCCTAGAATAAAATTAAAGCAGGTATTGGATTTTATAAAGTATTGTGGATTGGTTCCACAGTCAATAGGAATATATCCTGATTCCGTATCAAATTTGTTTTTAGATGAAGATTATTGCAGTATAGCTGTCATAGATGCAAATGTAGAAAAGACGACTTTAACTATACTGGATAAAGGAAAAATATTTCTTTATTCCAATATATTAAATGAAACAGAGGATGAAGACTTTAGTGACTTAATGAGAAGTATTGATTATTTTTTTAATTTTTATTCAACAAGGCATTTTGGGAGTAAGATTGACAAGATATATGTATTAGGAGAACTTTGTACAAATTCAAAGCTTTGCGAGCTTATTAGTACTCAAACTTCAATAGAGACTAATATAGGATTCAATATTAAAGCGTCAAAATTAATTAAAAAGAGTACAGTAGATGAAAACATATATCCTGATATACTTGGAGATTCTATACCTGTAAAAAATATATATAATAAAAGTATAGATTTTCTTGATAGGTTTTATAGAAAAAATAAGAAGAAACAATTTGAAAATAAGTTAATTATACATGAAATAGAATTATTTTTTTTAATAACTATTATTATAATAGGAGCAGCACTTATATATACAAAGTTAAATTTATTAAAGTATGATACTTTGAACATAGATTCACAGATAGCTGCTTTAAGTGGTGTACAAAATGATGTGAATAAATTAGATAAGGAAAATAAAGCTTATGAGGATAAAGCTAATTATATAAAGAAAATTGAAGGCGATGATTTCGACTACATAGGAGTATTAGAAACTTTGAGAAATGGCTTACCTAAAGATGTAACTATAAAAGCCATTACCATGGATAAACAAAATATAAATGTTGTGTTTGATGTGGAGAAAAATACAATAGATGCGGCCAGACTTATTGTGGCAATAAATTCTATGAATGCATTTGAGCCTGTTGAGCTTCCCCAGGTAGATCTTAATGATAATGTAAAAGAGGTTACACTGAAATTGAAATTATTAGAATCATATAAAGGCGTGAATAAAGATGGAAAAAAATAAAAGGGATTTGATGATTTTAATAGCAATATTGTTTATAGGATTTAATTATGTGATTTATACATATTTTATAACTTACAAATTAGATACGGTGAAGCAGGCTAAAAATAAGTATGCTTTAAAAACAAAAGAATTAAATTCTCTTAAGGCTAAGAAAAAATCTATTGAGACTAAGCAGCAGGAGTTAAAAAAGTTGAGACAGAAGACTTCTAGTTTTGATAGTATGGTTCCTAAACAAATAGATACACCCCAACTTATATATGATTTTTATAATGGATGCAAGTCATTTGGAGTAAATGGAGAAAATATCTCTTTTGAATTGTTGAATGGGGATAGCAGTTCAAATAGTAATAATTTTCATACTCTTATAATAGACTTAAAGATTACAGGAAACAAGGCAAATATAGAGAATTTTATAAGAAATCTAAATACTATTACCAAAAGAAAGCTTAATGTAAAAAGCATTACTATTGGTTCTAGTGATGATGAAGAACTGAACAATGGTGAATTAAAGAGTTCTGATGAAAAAGTTAGCAAGGATAATAGTAATAAATCTATTGGTAATGCTAAAAAAAATGGAGATGAACTTCCCGGAGAAATTATTTTTTATCAGTATGTACAGGGCAGCGGAAGCAGCAATACAAAAGTTCCCGATAATTATGTTTTTTATGACAGCCAAAAACAGGGATTTAACAGTATAGCTGATATGTTCAAGTAAAATTTTTTGATTGTAAGGGGTGCGGATTGTGAATAGAAAAAAAGGTTTTACATTAATAGAAATTATGATAGTATTATCAATCATAGGATTGCTTTCCATAATTTTGGTGCCCAAGGTAGGAGCTCTTAAGCTGCAGTCAAAAAATAATAGTGTAAGCACCAGTGTGCTTTTAGTTAGAACTTATCTTGAAAATAGATGTGCAAAAGACAGCAGTGCATATAAAACTGCTGTCAATGGAAATGAAACAAAAGAGCAGGCTCTTACTGCTATTTTAAAAAATATTGAAACAGATATGAATTCTAATTTTTCAGGAAGTAATTCTTTAATAAATCCTTTTAATAGCAGCAAGTCTATTACTAAAGATTTGTCTGGAAATTCATCTGTTTTACTTTCCTATTCTTCTAATGCTTTACCAAAAGATAATGATGCAATAGTTAATAACAGCACTTTACCTGCTGGAGAAAATGTTAAGGGCAATGTAGTAATTATTGTCTATGGAAGTACCCAGGATAAAGTTGGAGGCTATGCATTATATGGAATAGACAGCGATGGTAAGAGAGTTAATCCATATATCATTAAATTTAAAGCTTCTACGGTTATTAATGAAAACACAAACACAAATACTGATTCTGGTATGGAAACGAATGTAAATAAAGTGGTCAATTATATAAGAATTGATGCAATAAGAAGGATAATAATGGGAGTGCCTGAAAACAAAATTTATGAAGTAATCCAGGGACCGTTATATAAAGGTTTGATCGATAAATTTACTCCGGGAAATGCTTCAAAGCATATTGTCAATCCATATTATTTGAATAAGGATGCAATTGATGATGATGGGTATCATACTAATGGAGACCCTGGCATAAATAGAGATTATTCTATAATAGTCAATGCTAATCCTTCAGATTATTCAAATATAGATAGTAAATATTCCGATCACCCGGGTACTGTAGTTGCATATATGAGCAAAAATCCAATGGGATATGTGGTGTACGGGGTTGATAAGAGCGGCAAAATGGTTTATAAAACTCCAATTAATCTTTCTACAGAAGTGACACCTGAAATGACAGCTGTATTAGGAAATAATGTGAAATCTGCAACTGATATGCTAAAGAATAACCTTGCTGCAAATCTTAAATCAGCTTATGATAAATATCCTCAGGGTACCTACAATAGGACTACTGTGCTGCAGTCTCTGGCAAAAAATCAACTTCAGCAGTTGAATTTAAAAAATTCCTATATACCGGATTGGACTGGCATAAAGACAGATACCTATAATTTTGACAAGGATAATGGAAATTCATTAGTTATAGAACTTACCCCGGGAAATTATGTTACTGATTACAAAGGAACGGTTATTGTAGATGTACTTTCAGATGCCACTGGCTATGCTATTTATGGTATAGATTATACTGGAAATAAGTATGCTTATACTGAGGTAAAATAAATGATATTGTTAGAAGCAGGGATTAAAATGAAGAAAAGAGGATTTACTTATATAGAAGTAATGATGGCTATCGGTGTATTTATAATGTTATCTGCTTTTGTTATTAGACTTAATATTGCAGCTAATAAAAATGTAAACAAACAGGTTTTAAGGCAAAATATGATGATGGAAGCACAGAAATGTCTTGAAAAAAGTAAAAATAATCCGGACAGCAGTGAATATAAAGGCAGTGATTATAAAAATATAGATGGTTACTATGTTAATATAAGTTCCATGCAGGTTAAAGCTGATTCGCCTAATCTTTTTGAAATTACAGTAAGGGTTAGGGACAGTATTTATAGTGATAAAAATGAAGTGGTATTAAAATCACATTTTTTAAAAAAATAAGGTGGTAGGACATTAGTATGAAAAAGAGAGGATTTACTTTAGTAGAACTCATGATAACTTTGGCTATATTCTCTATATTTTCGGTATATCTTTATCAAACTTTTTTTTCTCAAATAAGACAATCTTTTAATTTTAAAAATAATATAGATATCCAGTATAATGCAAATAAAGCTTTAAATATGCTTACAGATGAAATAAGAAATTATGATTCAGTTAATGATACTAAGATTTTAAAATCTTCAGATGGAGATACTGTTCTTAGGTTAGGTTCTAGAGATGAAAATGGCAAAATTAAAGTTAGTACTGTAAGTAATGCTAGTGGAACTAATGAAGATGAAATTAATTTGATTTCAAACGCATCTTCTAACATACTTTATAATATAAAAAGCAAAGTACTTCAGGATAAAGATGAGAATAAATGTTCCAATATAGATTCAGTTGATTTTTCGTATAAAGATGGATTAATTTTCATACGTATTTCAGCTTCAGAAGGGAATATACAGATTAAAAGTTCTACTGCCATTAATGTTCAGGCAAATTAATTTGTAAGGAGAAATAGGATATTTATGAAAAAAAGAGGTTCTGCCCTTATAGTTGTTATTATTATTATGACAGTAACTTTTTTATTGGCTGCATTTATGGTAGATACTAGTATAAAAAGCAATAGAGCAGCTTCAGATACTTCTGATAAAACAAGGGCATATTATAGTGCTGAGACAGGTATCTATGATTTTATAAATTATGTCAATGATGATATTAAAAACAATATTAAGAACAATAAACTTGATATATCTTCAGGGAATACTATAACTAATAATTATAACAAAGCTGGTCTTTATAATGACAATATGGAAGCATATAAAGCTGGACTTATGCACGATATCTCAATGCCGCAAGATAGTGATTATATAAAGACCTATACATTTGATGTCTATTCTAAAGGAAATTATGGTGCTGAAACTTGTACTATAATTGTAAATGTATCTATTGTTTATACAGATAACAAGTATACATCTTATACAATAAATTCCAGACGGGTAGAAGACTGAATAGAGTTTCAATGTAGGGGTTTCTAAGCAAAAAAATCAACTTATTCTCCGAATATTTTTAGTAATTAAAAATTAAGAGTTAAGAATTAATAGTTATGGATGATTTTCTTTCGTTAGCACTTCAGAAAATCTAAAACATAGCGCCACTTACGCAAAGATCCAATAAGTTTCAAATTGACCTCCACTATTAATTCTTAATTATCAATTCTTAACTTAAAAATATGTCTGCGTATAAGTTGATTTTTAAGTTAGAAAACTCTAATTAAAATTTGTCACTACATGGCTGGTATAAGTTAACTTTCTACATTGAAACTCTATAAAAGTTTTTATAAAAATATGTATTTTATCTGCCATATATATTATAATTAAATCTATAATGCTAAAATTGGAGGGATACTATGGGAGAATGGGAAATGATACTCAGGCTAGTACTCTCGGGAGTACTTGGGGCTTTAATAGGATTTGAAAGAAGAAGCCACTCTAAGCAAGCAGGACTTAGAACTCATTTTGTCGTAGCAGTTGGAAGTGCCCTTATTATGCTTGTGTCTAAATATGGATTTTGGGATTTAGTTGGTATGAATTCGGTATCATTAGATCCAAGTAGGGTAGCTGCTCAGGTTGTAAGCGGTGTTGGTTTCTTGGGAGCAGGAACTATTATTGTGGAACACCAGTTTGTAAGAGGACTGACTACTGCAGCTGGACTGTGGGCTACAGCAGGTATTGGTATAGCAATTGGTGCAGGTATGTATATACCTGGTGTGGGAGCTACAGTGCTTATAGTTATAGGACTTGAAATATTCAACAAACTTCAAAAAAACGAGGTATATTCTATTGGAAGGGCAAATTTATCAGAAGAAGGTATTAATTCTACACTGGATATATTAAAAAATTCAAAAATGAAAATATCTAATATTCAGGTTAACAGGCATCATAATAAAACCAATAAGGATTTAGAAGTAAGGATTACCTTTAAAGTTTATAGCAGAAATCAAAATGAAATGAAGGATATGATGGTAAGTCTTCTGAAGATTCCTTATGTAAGGGACGTAAACATAGAATAAAGTTTTTTAGGGACAAGAAGAAATATAATTTGTTTTTTTATTAACTCAACTTTTGCAGTTTAAAAAAATTACGACCTAAATGAATTCACAATGCACAATTTCGGTAGATTTTTCTCCGCTGTGCTGCGAAAAATTTTAAATTTAAAACTTATTGAAGCTTTGCTTCAATGGTGTTATATTTTAGATTTTCTGAAGTTTTAATGGAAGAAAATCATCCTTAATTGTGAACTGTGCATCGTGCATTGTGAATTCATTGCTTCGCAATTTTTTTATATTAAGTCAAAATTTTATATATGTGAAAATTGAGTTATTAACAAACTATATAATATAATATTGGAGGAAAACATATGAAAAAAATATTTAAGCTGGCTTTAGGGCAAGCAATAATTTTAGGACTTGCTTTCCCCGGAACTGTATCTGCTGCTTCCGGCCATAATGTGAGCAGAATTTACGGATCAAGTAGATACCAAACCTCAATAAATATTTGTAACAACTTTAGCAGCGGGAAAGTACAAAATGTTATTGTAACCAGTGGAAACAATTTCCCCGACGCCTTAGCTGGTAGTGTGCTTTCAAAACAATTAAATGCTCCTATTCTTTTGGTAGACAAGTCTTTAAGTGACAGTCAGGATTCTATTAATTATATAAAAGATCATTTGGATGCAAGTGGAACTGTATATGTTCTAGGCGGATATGCTTCTGTAAGTGATGAATATATAAATTACATTAAATCTTTAGGATTTAACAATATTAAAAGACTTGGTGGAAAAAATAGATTTGAAACTAACAAAGTAATAGTACAAAATATGAATGTAAGTAAGGGAACGCCTCTAGTTGTAGTTAATGGCAGTAATTTCCCTGATGCACTGAGTATATCAAGTATAGCAGGTATGAAAGGTTATCCAATAATTTTAAGTAATACAGATAGACTACCGGATGAAGTAAAAGAAAAGATAAGTGAGATAAGTCCTTCTTATGTGTACATAATAGGAGGACATGGTGCATTAAGTGATAATATTATTTCTGAGATAAAGAAATTGGACACAACTATAGAGGATGGAAATATTATAAGAATATGGGGAAAGAATAGATATGAAACTTCATTAAACATATGTAAACATTTTGATTTGGACAGCAGTACTATAGTTATTGCAAATGGAGAAAATTTCCCGGATGCTTTATCTGGAAGTGCTTTAGCGTCAAAACTTCAGGCCCCTATTTTGCTTACTGATGGAAAGAATATATCAATTCAAAAACAGTATATAGATACCACAAAGTATACAGATGAAATTATACTTGGAGGAAGTGGTGCTGTAAGTGAAGATGCGGAGAATGAATTAAAAGGAATAGAAAAAAAGCTGTTTGAGGTAACTAATGAATTTGTAGGTGAAGATGGAAAGTATTATATAGAAGGTAATTATTTAAAATATGTTACAGATATAAATGAAGCTTTAGATTATGTAAAGAGAACGGGAGATAGCAGTGTAGTTGAAGAAGATAATGGACAGTGGTTTATATTGGATGATGGCTTTGACATGACCATAAGTGATAAGGTAAAATTAGAGGTAGATAGTGATGTGAGCATAAAGCTAATTCATTTTGATAGCGATGGAAATATATTCTATAACCAACCTAATTTCACTGATATGGTCAATGGTAAATATGAAGATAAGCCTGTATTTAATTTATTCATTAAAGATGGTAAAGTAATGAAAATGGATCAGCAGTTTAGACCATAAAAGAAGAATAAGGCTATGTGCAATTATTAATTTGCAAATAGAACCTTCTTAATATATGAAATTGGTTTTATATGTTAGGAAGGTTCTTTATGTAGAATTTTGAGTGAAAAATATCATAAAGAAGGGAAGGGAGTATTTAGCAGTTTCATGCTAAGCAATTTTGCTGCTAAAATAGCATATGAAAATAAAAAATATAAAGGGAAATACATTTTGTATTGATACTAAAATGGCATGCATACCTTTTTATAAGATCAATTATAGAGAAATAATTATGATGGATTCTGGATGGCCAAAAGGAGGAGAAAGAGAAGGTATAGCTGAAGTTTTAAAAATGAATAATTTAAAAGTAGCTGCTATAATATGCACTCATGCTCATATGGATCATATAGGTAATGCTGAATATTTGAAAGAAAAGTATAATTGTATTATTGCTATGCCGGAATGTGAAGCTGTTACTTGCAGTTCAATTATTAACTTGAAATTTTATCATAATAGTTATAATATGGCTGAAATTGCAAAATATTTTGGACAGATGATTTGTAAAACAGATATTATGATTACACCTGATCAGCAAAATATATATGTTTGTGGTGTTAAATTCAAAATTATTCATACACCAGGGCATAGTGCTGCCCATATATGTGTCATTACTCCTGATGATGTGGCATATTTAGGAGATGCCCTTGTTGGATATGAATTAATGGAGCAAGCAAAAATGCCTTACTCCTATTCTCTTACGGATGATTTGAAAAGCAAAGAGAAACTCTATGACTTAAAATGCAGTAAATATATTGTGGCACATAAAGACATATATGATGATATTACAAAACTCATAAAGGACAATATAAAATTTTATAAAGATACGGCAAATAGCATATATGATGTAATAGATAGAAATAGAAGCATGACAATGGAAGAAATTTTTACATCAGTAACTAAAGATTTTGATATTAGCTTGGATAACAGAGTAAAATATGGATTAACAGAGACAATTTTAGTATCTTATGTGAGATATCTTAATGAAAAAGGTATGTTGGATTTAAATATGGAAAATGGACTTTATAAATATCTAAAAAAGGTACCTATCTGTACTAATGTTTATTGATTATGTATAGAAAGCAATAATTATCTTGTCTTTAATAAAAATTAGTAATAATATAAAATTTGTGGATAATATGTTCTAAGGAGGGATAGTTATTGTTTATATCATCAAAAGTGGCTCTTCAGTTTTTAAAACACAGTAAATTGCAAACCTTTGTTATAATACTGGGAATTGCAGTAGGAGTTTCTGTGCAAATATTCATAGGGCTTTTAAGCAGTGGTCTTGAAAATACCATTTTAAATAAAATTGCAGGAAATTCAGCTCAAGTTACGGTTTATTCTAATAACGGCAGCATAGAAAATTGGAGTGATATAAAAAATAAGATTGTAAAAGAAGATAAAAATGTAAAAACTGCAGCGCCTGTAGTTGATTCTCAGGTTTTTATTAAATTAAAAGATACTAACCAACCTGTTCAGATCAGAGGATTTATGCCTCAAGATGTTACTTCACTTTATAACATAAAAGGAAGTATATATGAAGGAAAAATGTATGAAAATAGTGGACAAGTTATTATAGGAAAGGATTTGAAGAAGAAGCTTGACTTAAAACTTGGAGATAATATAGATTTGTTTACCATGGGTGGAAAAAAGTTGACTTTAAACGTAGTTGGCTTCTTTGATCTTGGGGCTGCTAAAATAAATGGAGCTTGGGTTATTACAGATTTAAGTGATGTTCAAAATCTAATTGGTTTTGGAAATAAAGCTACTTCTGTGGAGATTGCAGTTAAGGATATATATAATGCAGATATGGAAGGAAAGAAAATAACTAAAATACTTTCTGATAACAGCGTTAATGTGCAGAATTGGAAAGATCAGAATAAATTTTTAGCTAGTGGAATGGTTGGAGAAAAAATCTGTACAATAATAATTCAATTTTTTGTACTTCTTGCAGCAGTTCTTAGTATTATAAGTATACTTGGTATAAGTGTAGTTCAAAAATATAAACAGATAGGTATATTAAAGGCCATGGGTATAAAGGATGGAAGTGCAGCTTTTATATTTTTTGTACAGGCTTTTATACTTGGAGTATTGGGAACGGCTTTGGGGCTACTTTTTACATGGTTGTACATAAAAGGGTTTAACAGGTATATAGTTAATTCTGAAGGATTGCCTCTAGTTAATATAGTTGTGAATCATAAGTTTATTTTAGCATCATCTATTATTGATGTAGCTGCGTCAACTTTTGCGGCACTCTTTCCAGCATTTAAGTCATTTAGACTTAATCCTGTGGAGGTAATAAAAAATGGATAATATTATTCAACTTGAAAATGTGAATAAGATATATGGAAGAAGAGTTAAAAATAAAGTTTTATCGGAAGTAAATATATCTATAGAAAATGGATCTTTTAATTCTATTATAGGGGCGTCGGGAAGCGGCAAGACTACCCTCTTAAATATAATGGGTATGCTTGATAAACCAACAACAGGAGAAGTGTACATACAAGGTAAAAGTATAAAAAGTATAGGAAGAAATTCAAGGGCTTCAGTGAGAAATAAAAGTATAGGCTTTGTTTTTCAGTTTCATTATCTTCTCCCTGAGTTTAATGCAGTACAAAATGTACTTATGCCTTACAGAATAAAGCATTTTTTCTGTGGCAGAAGTGCCAAGAGAAAGGCAGAAGAACTTCTTGAACTAGTTGGACTTTCTGGATGCAGTAAAAAAAAGGTATATGACTTATCCGGGGGACAGCAGCAAAGGATTGCTATAGCTAGATCACTTATGAATGAGCCCAGCATAGTTCTTGCGGACGAGCCCACTGGAAATCTCGATTCTACAAATGCAGAGAGTATTTATAAGCTCTTTCGACAAATAAATGATAAATTTGATACTACCTTTATTATTGTAACTCACGATGTAAATATAGCTAATAAAACTGATAGGATAATACAGATAAAAGATGGACAAGTAAGAGAATAGCTCTTATGTGGGAAATAGCATTGTAAAATAAATTTGCAATGTTATTTTTTTATTAAAATAGAAACAATTTTATAAATATATAGACTTTTCTGAAAAGTAATGTTAAAATAGTAACAAATGAAATGTTAAAATAATAACATGATATATAGTTATTAAAAGGGGTGCATATTTGTGGAAAAAAATGAAGTTTTATCAAAACAAACCATTGATATTGATGTAAAACCTGGGGATGCATTGTTAGTTGTAAATAGAAAGAAAAAATTATCTAAAAACAGTAAAATTACTTTTGAAGGTAAAAACATTATAGATATTGCAACAAAGTACACTAAAACAATAGACAATACATTTATATCTTTGATAAAAGTTTATTTAACATCCTTAAATCCTATAAAGTCTGTGGGAAGACAGTGCTTTGAAGTTATTTCCAGGCACACTGGATTGACTATTGAAGAATCAAAATCTAAATTGGAAGAAATATTGAGCACATTAGGTTGTGATAATAGTGGGAGTATTTTTAAAGCTTTTCCTTTTAAATTAGAAGCTTATGAGAAACAGCGTCTTATGTTTGCCATGGCGTTTTTAATTAAACCAAAACTTATAATATTAGATGATACTATCTTTAGACTGGACAATAAAATAAAGAATTATATGTTGGCACAACTTAAAAAGTTAAGGGAAGAGAATAACACTAGTTTGATATTCATATCCAAAAATGCTAGGGTTGTAGCTGCAGCTGTAGATAATATAGCAATTATGTATAGAGGAACTGTAATTGAATATGGAAAAAAGGACTTAATTTTGAAAAATCCTATTCACCCATATACGAAATATATTCTTTTTTATAAAAACAATCCGAAGTTTGCGGAAGCATCATCTGAGATTAAAGAATATATAAAAAGTATTAATAATATGCCTAGAACAGGATGTTATTTTTGTTTGAACTGTGAAAAGTCATCTTATGATTGCATGTATATGAGACCTGAAATAAAATTTTTGAGTTCAGGTCGACAGGTAATTTGTTCTAACTATGTGAACTATAATGCTTAAAAAGTAAGATGTATATAGAGTTCCTTGTTGTAGATATTGAAATGACTACAACAAGGAACTTTTTTATATTCACAAAATTTTAATTTTGAACTCCTAATACAATGGTATATACTAATATTGAAGGGAGTATGAGCAAAATGGACGAAAAAAAGGAGAGGGAAATGGAAGAATTAGCTGAGGAAATTGATATAATATTTTCAGTTAAAGATAATATTTCTCAGAGTGAAATAAATAACTTCCTAAATAAATTTACTGAGTTATCGGAAGATGATATACGAAAAAAAATATCAGAAATTACTGGAAATAATTCTTATATAGAAAATTCGTCTTCACATCAAAAAGATGAAAACTCCACAAAGAATATAGATGCTGAAAGAGGCAGTGAAGTAAAGACTGAAGACTCTCCAGAAGAATTTGATGAAGATAAAATTGAAAATGTAAATGATGATTTACAATTACATATAGATGAATTACCTGAGAAATCAGAGAATAATAAAATTGAACCCATTTTTGATGATGGAAACATTCCGGATGTACCCTTTGTAAAAGCAGAAATAAAATATGGACAGCTGTCTCTGGAATGGGGATGGCCAGAGGGTATAGACAAAGTACTTTTATGCTGCAGGATGGATAGATTTCCCAAGGCACCTTCAGATTCCAGTGCTTCTCATGTAATCATAGAGAGAGAGGAAGATTTTGAAACAGGAGATTACACCATAAGTAAAATAGAAGAAGGAAATTATTATTTCTGTATTTATACTGTGGTGGAATATGAAAACAAGACATTATATTCTGAAGGTCAGAGAAGGCTTGTGGTAAATAAAGTACCCCAGGAAATATTTTATGAAATAGACTTAAAAAGAAGCCTCTTGGGTAAATTAAAATCTGCTAGGCTAAGCTTGTCTGCACCATCTTCTAAATCTTCTCCAAAGGATGAAATAGAATTGCCGCAGCTTGTTTTAATCAGTAAGATAGGAAATATGCCTATTCAAAAATCTGATGGAGAAACTTTGTTTAATATAGATTATGAAACCTTAAAAAATGATGAAATCATAGACTTTGATTTGCCTGTTGAAAATATAAGAAAAAATATGTATGTGAAATTATTTTTTGTAGATGACTCTAACAGCAAGCTATACAGGATAGTTTCACCAGCTAAGGAAAAGCTATACTTTAAGTAAAGATGAAATTGCAAAGCGAAATAATTAATTCACAATGCACGATGCACAATTCACAATTAAGGATGATTTTCTTCCGTTAAAACTTCAGAAAATCTAAAATATAGCACTATTGAAGCAAAGCTTCAATAAGCTTCAAATCTACCGAAACTGTGCATTGTGAACTGTGAATTGTGAATTAATTTAGATCTCATAATGGGGAAAATATTCCTGTATACAAATATAAATCTAAGTTGTAATATCTACGTTAAATGAGGAGGGTTAACTGTGAAACTTAACTTTAGAAAAAAAGATGATTATATATGTCCCTATTGTTTTTCTAAACATGCTTTAAATGAAGTGAATTTTATATGCAAAAATGATCCTGATTTATGTGAAAATGCAAGAAACCTAACACCTATAAAGCCAAAGAACGTTGAGGACAAAAATGAAATGCCGGATTATGTGTTTTGTAATGAGTGTGGACAGAAAACCAATATAAAAGTATGCCCAACCTGTAACCATGAACTTCCATATTCAATTGGAGAATATGATAATTTAATATTTGCAGTAATTGGTGCAAAGGAGGCAGGAAAAAGCCATTATATTGCAGTTTTGATTCAAAAGATAATGAATGAGATAGCTTCGGCCTTCAATTATAGTCTTTCAGCAGTTGATGATGCTACTATGAATAGATATAGAAATGATTTTTATAATCCTATTTTTAAGAGAAATGAAATTATAGGAGTAACTCATTCTGCTAAAACTGATGCCTCTGTAAAGCAGCCTCTTATATATAATCTTGTTTTTAAGGATAACGGAATATTTGGAAGTCTTCTGAAAAGCAAGAGGATAAGTAATGCAGTTACCATTGCTTTTTTTGATACTGCAGGTGAGGATCTAGATTCTGAAAATACTATGAAAACTGTAAATAAGTACATATATAACTCTTCAGGTATAATATTTTTGCTTGATCCTCTTCAGTTGGAGGAAGTCAGGAGGAAGCTGCCTGAAAATATTAAATTGCCAGAGCAAAATACGGAGATAGAAGACTTGCTTTCTAGAACGGCAAACCTCATTAGAAAGGCAAATGGTATAGGAATGGATAAACTTATAGACATACCTGTGGCTGTGGCTTTTTCAAAAATAGATGCAGTGGAATCACTGATTGATCCGTCAAGCTGCATAAATTATCCAAGCAGCCATGTAAGCAAGGGATATTTTGATTTGGCAGATTTTGAGGATGTAAATGGAACAATGGAATCTTTAGTCAGGAGCTGGGGCGGAGAAAATTTTGCAAATCAGCTCAGTTCAAATTTTAAAGAGTACGCTTATTTTGGATTGACAGCTCTTGGGTGCAATCCTGAAAGTAACAGGATAGCTAAACTTAGACCACATAGGGTGGAAGATCCTTTTTTGTGGCTTCTTTATAAATACAAATTTATTAAAGGAGAAAAGAGGAAGTGATAGATAATGGCAGTTCAGCAGCTTTTTTATACGTCCTGTAAAAAGGGATTGTCCTCTGGAATGGGATTTCAAACTTATTCCATGTCAAAAGGTATTACAGACAAAGAGAGAATGGAAATAGAAAGCCACTGCATATACATACCGCCTTCTAATCTTCCAACACAACCTACCAAAGAAGAGATAGACAGGTTGTTTCCTATATCTTTTTCTTCTTTTAGACTTGAAAATGGAAAGTACTGTATTTCACAAATTAAATATGTAGGAAAAGATTATTCAGAGAGATATGGAAATTACTTTTGCCATGTACTTATATCAAATGATGCCTGGAAATTTTATCCCATAGAGCTTTATAAATCGCCTGTTTTTAGATATTGTTTGAGTGAAGAAGAAAAAAATGCTGTTGAAATAGACTATCTTCCTGAAATTACGGAGATTCCACTAGGAAATGTAGTTGATTTTGATGAAATAAGTAATTTTTTAAAAGGCAGTGGAGGAGACAGGGGTAAGAAATTTACAAGTCTTTTAGAACGTGTTGTGATGTATAATAGTTCCAGAAAAAGAACTATACTTGCAGATGTAAAAGAAAACATTCCTTTTTGGATTGGGGCAGTTTGTATGTCACTACCTAAGAAGTTGGCACTACAATTTAGTTTTACTACTTACAGCTATAACCCGGACAATACAGACTATATACTCTGCGGTATAAGTAAAAATGGCAGCAAATTCAATTTTGCAGACAATCGAAAGATGTATGAATACAGTGCTATGAATTTTTCAGAAGATTGTCCAAGGAGCAAAAGCAGTTTTTCAAAGCGGGCTGAAGTAGGATATACTGTTTCAAAAGAAGTATTCCTGCCTTTTTTAAAATTTTTAGATCAGTTTGAGTACAATAAACTAGATGAAGAAGTGGATAATTGTGTAACTCTTTATAATATAGTAAAAAAAGGACTTGAAAAATGTAGTATAGAAGATGTGAAAAAGGCTCTTAGTTTTGCAATTAAATATAAATCGGAAGAGGCCTATGAGGAACTCTTTCATCAGATTAATGCAAGACTTAAAAAGATAAGTACACAGGTAGATGTGCAGCTTTGCTATATGATAACTACGTTTTTACTTAAAGCGTCCAGAGACATAGGTGATGAGAATTATATAGTAAGGGCTTATAAATTTTTCTTTGACTCTCTTGATTATATTGCAATTTACAGCAAAGATACTGATATTTATGAAATGTTGAATTTACGTAAAAAGATGGCGCAGGATGAAATGGATAATATCAGCCAATTTTTAGAAGTCTCGCTGAGTCCAGATAGAATAAAAAATATTCAAAATGACATTAAAGAAAACCCAGTTTATTATTCAATTTCTACAATATCAGATATAATTTATTCTGGGTACACTTTTAAAGATAAAAATGTGACTTTGCTTTTAAATAACTGTATAAAATTTTTAATAGGATCTGAGGATAACACCTTATATGTGCTAAATTATTTTAAAAATGATTGTGAGTGTATTTCAAAAATTATTATTAGAATTTACTGTATAAACTATTATTTAGGTAGAAGCCAGGCTATTTTGGATTTGCTTGCGAAATTTGTTGTAGATGAGGGAAATAAGGATGGCAATTGGAAGAAAAAAGTCTATTTAAATATATACAACCTTCCAAACTCCTATAATTTTTTATTTTCTCTATATGTTTTTGAACTAAAGGAAAACATTGAAAATAGGGATTTTTTTGTAAATTACTGCAGTGAAATATTCAATTCTTTTGAAGAATACAGAAGTGAAAAATTTTCAGATGCTTTTAAATTATATTTGGAGTTCTATCATGGAGATGATGCATCTCTTGAAAGTTACAAAAGCATACTGAATTATATAATTGAGAACTTAAATATTCACATTGTGGATAAAAAAGTGATGGAAAAGTTTATAACGGATGTGGAAGAAAAGTTAAATATAGATAATGCAGGAGAAGAAAATGCACTTATTGAAACAATTTTAAAATTAAAAAGAAAGTATAACATTACAACTATCTGTAATATATCAGAGCTTTTGTATATTGGTAAGAGAATTGAAAATCCAGATATGGACTATGATGAAAAACTTCTTAAGAAGGTCAAATATAACTTTTCATATATGAGTGAAGAAAAGTATAGAGAATACTTAAGCTGGCTTTTACCTAATATATTGGTGCAGTCTTCTGGATTTACAGGCCATATAAAGGTAAAAAAGACTTTTTTTTGTTCCAAATATGAAGATACCTTTTACAATGTATATGTTAATGGTATAGAAGAGATACTTTTTACAAAAAAATATAAAAACTTAATGGGTTCTCGATATAATGAGAGGTATAAAATATTTTTGGATTTTTTCATAACCTTATATAAAAATAAGAAAAATTTAAGTGAAGAAAGGGAAAATATTATATATAATAGAGTAATAGAAATACTTATAAAAATTTCTCAAAAAAAGTTAAAAGAGTATACTGCCTATATTGTTGATAAGACAAGTAAATTAAAAAATCAAGTCTATATTAGAGAGAAGTGGCTTGAAATTGAAAAAGAAGCAGAGGGAAGGGGCAAAAAAAAGGGTATACTTGATCTTTTTAAAAAATGATTTAAAGAGGTGTTATTTACTGTGAAAATTAGAGCTAAGATGGTTCTCATTGCAGTTTTTGTGTATGTTCTTCAATTTGGTTTTATGCCTTCGCAAAAGGTATACGCCATTACATCATCTCCAAATGTAGATGTAGTTTTCGTGCTTGACTCAAGTGGCTCCATGAAACAAAGTGATCCAGAAGAAATAAGGACAGAAGCTATAAAGATGTTTTTGGATATGGGACAGGTACAGGGAAACAAAGCAGGACTTGTGGCTTATTCAGATACCATAATAAAAGAACATAACCTGGATGCAATAAATTCTGAATCGGATAAAGAGAGAATAGAGGAAATGGCTTCCAATATACCTCTTGGACAAAAAACGGATATTGGAAGAGGCCTTTTGGAAGGTGCAAAGGTATTAGATAGTGGACATGACAAAAGTAACAGACCACTTATAATACTGCTGTCCGATGGTAAAAATGATTCTCAAAGGAGTTCCAGTGAATCTTTAAAGGATTTAAATAGTGCAATAAGCACATGCAAAAGCAAAGGTTATCCTGTGTACACTATAGGACTCAACTATGATGGAACTGTGGATAAAGCACAGTTAACTCAAATAGCCAGTGAAACAAAGGGAAAAAATTACATAACAAATAAGGCATCAGACCTTACGGATATACTAAAGGATATATATGGAGACAGTGCAAATGTAAAAGTTCAGGATCAGGGAAATATTGTGGCTGATGGAACCTTTCAGGATTTTAAAATAAATGTACCAGGGTCAAATGTTTTGGAGGCCAATATATCAATGGTTACAGACAAACCTTTAGAATTAAAGCTTATAAACCCTTCAGGTAAGGAAATACAGATACCTTCAAGTGATGTGGTTTTTACAAAGTCAAAGAAGTATTCAGTACTTAAGATTGTAAAGCCTGCAAGTGGTCAGTGGAATCTAAAGGTGAAAGGTGTAAGTGGAAGTAATATAAAGATAAGTTACGTATTTAACTATAAAAATCAGGGAAAACAAAGTTCTGCAGATAAAAATCTTGAAGGCAATAAGTCTACACTTAAAAGTTCAAAGACCATAGGAGCAGCTGTGGCTGCAGCACTAATTATTATAGGTCTTGCAGTCTTTGTACTGATGAAGAAAAGACATGTACAGGGATTTGGAAGATTGGAAATTCATATTAAGGATGAAAATACTAGTGAGGTTTTTTCACCTCAATTTAGAAACTTGGACAATTACAACGGAAGTTTTACACTTTTTGAAGTCTTAGGGTTAAAAGAAGAGTATGCAGAAACAGATAATATAAAAATTATATTTAAAGAAGATGACAGCATAGAACTTGTAAATAAGTCAGGCTGTGTACTGCAAAAGTCTGGTAGAAAGCTTGAGGAAAGTTCTAAGCTAGTTCTTTATAACAGGGATAAAGTAACAGTGTTTTTAAATAAAGTAACAAAGAGTATAACATTAGAATTTCACTCAAAATAGTGTCAAAGGGAGGTAGAATATGAATACTAGAGTTAGAGAGCACCTGGAAGACCTTGAAGTTAGCAAAGGTGGAGGAATAATAAGTGACAAGATACGTATAGAAACAATACCTAATCCAGTTCTTGTAATAGGACTTGGAGGAACAGGTATAGATGCTATGCTGAGATTAAAATATCAAATAAATAAGAGATTTGTGCTTGAGCAGGATAGTATTTCAAATACAAGAAAAGATAAACCTAAGAAAGTTGAGTTTTTAGGTTTTGAAACAAATCAGGGAGAGAAAAATAAAAGATATCCCATGAATGGTGGGGTAGGACTTGATCCTCAAAGTGAACTTGTCATGCTTTCAAATGCAGAAGTCAGGTCCATATTAAACGATCGTAAGATATTGGATGATTGTATAAAAGAGTGGCTGGCACCAGAATTATCTTCTGAAAGTGGTACTGATGGTGCCGGTGGAGTTAGACAGGTTGGAAGATTGCTGCTTTTTACAAAAATTAATGAGATTGTGGATTGTCTAGAAAAGAAAATAAGACTTCTTCAGGAAGACACAGAGGAAATTTTACATGTGTTTGTACTTTCTGGACTTTCAGGAGGAACTGGAAGTGGAACCTTCATAGATATTGCCTATATAGTAAGGGGAATAATGAATAATATTTATGGAGCAAAAGGTGATGACAAGGTAAATATTATGAGCTATTTGTTTATGCCGGATGTTAACTTATCCAAAACCTCCGACAACCAGTCCGCACAATCCTATATTATAAAAAATGGATTTGCAGCACTTAAGGAACTGGATTATCTCATGGGTATTGGAGATAGGCATGAGAGATTTACTCAAAAATACAGAAACAGGCTTACAGTGGATTCACCTATGCCTCCTTTTAATCTGTGTCATCTTATTTCTGCTACAAATGTGGATGGTAGACCCATGAGCAATGCATATGACTACTGCATGAATGTAACTGCAGAAAATATTGTAAACTTTATGTCAAATGAGGTTAGAGAATCTGGAGGAGTATTTGCAATACAGGATTATATAAGCAACTTGAAGCAGAACACGGATAATATGGCAAAACCATATATGGCAAATTACAAATATGTAATGATAGGTGCTTCCTCTGCAGTACTTCCTCTTGAAGAAATTACTACTTATATGGCATATAAACTTTTTGAAAAAATACAGTATATGTTTGAGAACATGCCTAAAGAACAGGAAATAGATCAGTTCATAAGAAAGGTAAGATTGGATGAGGATGCTGTAATAGACAGATTTGAAGAGCATCTTCAAAATAGAAAGCCGTTAACAGGTTATAAAAACAGGGAAAAGTTTAATTATGACAATGTAATAAAAAAGCAGTCCGTGAATATAGATGAAGAGATGAAAGAGTACTTGAGGGACTGCACTAACGAATATGATAAAGTAAAAATACAGTATCCAGGTGAAATTTTAAAACTGGTTAAGGATATGGTGAATCAAATTTTTAAAGACCCTAAAAAAGGACCTTTTTATGCATCTAGAGTGTTGTTTTCAGATGGATTTTGTGTTGTAAGAACTCTAGAGACACAGGTAACTTCTTTAAATGAAAGACTTATGAATATTTCTACGGAAATAAAGTCTGCAGAAGAACTAGCTGAGGATAAATTTGTAGAAGCTAGAAAAGCCCTATTGTTTACTAAAGAAGGTAAGAAAAATGACTACATAGAGGCTAAAAGTGAGGAGTATTTATTAAAATCTGAAGAACAGAGAATAATGAGGATGGCTGATTTTTACAGCAGTGTAATTGAAGAACTTAGCAAACTGAATAACAGTATTTATAAGGTATACACTGAAATATTAAATGAATTGAACAGGATATTTAAAGAAGATGGAGACGTACTTGTAAAGGGAGAGGAAATAGAAGGGGCTCTTGGAAGAACTTATTCCTGGACAGTAGTAAAAGTGCCGGATTTAGTGGATTATATTGAAAAAGTTGTGAATAAAGAAGAAGCAGATGATATTGTAAGGAGATTTTCAGAGAGACTTTTAGAGGAATCTGAGAAATGGATTGACGAAATGCATATTGATGTAGTTGGCTCAATTTCAAGTTTTGTCTCAGAAGAATATGGAGATGTAATAACAAAGTCCATGGAAGATTTCCTTGCTTTGGAATACGGAGAAGATAAATCGATAATAAATATAGTTAAAGATGAAATTGCACCAAAGCTTGATAGGGATGCAGTGCCTATTTTCCATTTAAGTAACACGGAAGCATTGAATTTTCCGGCATGGAGTATGGTTTCAGTACCTAGAAATGCAAAGAAAATTCTTGAAGGAATTAAGGAGTATAAGAAAAACTCCAATAAAGGCAATGCCATTAACATCAAGGAGAGCATGGTTACAAATAGGATATTCTGGCTTAATACCAAAAATGGAGTTCCATTGTATTCTTATGCTCCTATAAAACATTATGAAGAGATTTATGAAAAAACTATGTTTGAACGGGATGGAATAGGAAGGCATTTATATCAAAACGGAGAGAAAAATTGGGTGTACCTTCCATCACCTATACCAGAAGAAGCCTGGGGTACAACTTATGTAAATGATAGAGTAAAAGGATATAATGAAAAAGTAAGGAATCTCTTTGATAGAGCTTTAGAACTTGGATGTATAGTAGATACCCAAAAGGGAAGTAATGAAAGATATAAGTGTGTTATTACTGAAGAATTTGATATAGATGATTTTATGAAAAATTATAATATAGATATGAAAGGTGACAAAATAAATATAGGAGAGGCAAAAAGGGCCATAGGGGACATGAATAAACTTATTCAGGATAAACTGACCCCTGTGCAAGATAGTGACAGTCAGAAATATTATATTTATGAAAGCAGCAGCAGCGAAAAGGCTAAAATTGATCTGATAAGAACTCCAGAGCTTACAGAACTTGTAAAAAAAGAAGTGGAAAAGTATGAAAAAATAATAGATAAGAAAAAGGAACTTGAAAATGTAATATCAAATTTGAGTAAAGCTGAAGCTAACGTAGATAGTTTTTTAAGGGCACTTTATACGGAAACTATAATAAAAAAGGGTTTGCTTTATGTTTATAATGGAAGTGAAGACAGCAAGGTAGATATAGAACCTTTTATAAATGTATTAAAGCAAAAGGAATATCAGTATAAAGCAATATTTGATAAATATGAGACTTTAGATAAGGGAGAAAAGACTATTGTAGATAAAACTTCAGATAGAAAGTTAGAACAGCTTTCCACAGGAGATGGAGTTGAAATTCTAAAATCAAAAGTAAGTTCTATTATAGAAGAAGTTAAATCATCTGCTGGGGAACTGGAAACTAGAAAATATCAGATGGTAGAGGGTGACGAACTGTATGCTTTTTATACTGACATACTTTCAAGACTTCAGGAAGTACAAAAATTATTGGCTTAGATAATATGGATCTGTAATTGGGAGGAATTTTCATGGAAGAAGTTTTAAAAAATTTTGTGGAAAAGTATGATTTAAAGGTGGAAAAAACAATATACGATGGTGACACTAAAAGAAATGTGAATAATCCCATACTTTTTCTCTTTATAGGAGATAGTACTGAAGATGCCTATGAGTATATTAGAAATAATATAGATAAAAAATGGGATAATGGCAGAGGCGCAGTTTTTATAAATGTTTCCACAAAACCTGTTAAAGATACGGATAATTCTTTTAACATCCAGCTCCGTGAAGATTTTAAAAATAAAAAGACGTTGAGAAAAGATATAAGAGATAGATTTTACAGTAATAAGGAAAATCTTAAAAATTTAAATCGAAAAATTACAGAAGCTAGGAATAAATTGTTGTCAGAGGGGTATATGTTTAACTCCTTTGACAGCATAAATATTTCTGTAATTACTACGTCTAAGGACCCATTGAATGTAATACTTACAGAAGTAACGGTACTTTTAAAAAAGAGGATGCTGGAGGTATTTAAGCTAAGTTCTGCAGATCTCTATGTTTTAATTAAAAGTCAAAATTTAGAGGATGAGGTCTATGAAGGGGCAGTTACAGTAGGATTTTTTAGGGAAGTGGAATATTTTCAAAAAGATAGCTTTAGATTTAAAGAAGACATAGCTGTTTATGGAGATGAGACACAGCTTAATGTTACCTGGGAAGGACCTCTATTTTATCTTACCTATGTGCTGGAGGAAAAGAATGAGAAGGGTATAATTCCTAAAGGTTCTATGGATAACAATTATGAAATAATTTCCTATATAAACCTTATAAAAAATAGGGAGGCATCATCTAATGCCTATTCGGATACGGAAAATCAGTACTATGATAACAATATATTTAAATCAAACATAAGTTATGATAATTCTATGAATAGGTATATTTCAGCAGGACTTTCACAGGTGAAAAGACCTAATAGTGCCATTGCTATTTCTGTGCTTGGAGCATTTTATGAAAGAATGTTAAAGGAAATGAATACACTCTCTAAAAAGCAGCAGGAATTTATAAATGAAATTTTAAAAATTGATGAGGCAAATATTGAACTGCAAGTTGAAGAAATACTTCCTGGGGGAGTAACGATAGAAGACATGCAGGGGATTATGACAGATAATTTAAAACAGGTAGAGAAAAAAATGTCAAGTTTTAACTTAAGGGAGATAGAAGAAAAATTATACGATGATAGATGCGAAAAGTTTTTCTTCGAAAATTTTGAAAAGGCTTCTGAAAAGGCAATTAAAAGTTGTGATTTAGAAAATAATATGAGAATTTTAATAGAGAAAAATATACTTAAGGACAATAAGCTTAATTTGTATTGTGCCTTTAACTGGACCTCAGATGAAGGAGAAACTATAAATTATATAAGAAATAGAAAAGCTTCTATCTTGAAATTTGTAAGTAAGTTAAATGATGAAATTGAGAATATATATGAAACAAGATTTGCTCCTAGCTTTGGTATTAAAAGTTTTTTTTCAAAAGGTGCAAAGGTGAAAGAAGCTCAGGAGGAAATATTTTTAGATATATACGGTAGAAAGTTAGAAATACTGAAATTAAATATATCAAAGAAAATTCTTGATATTTACGAAGATGTTCTTTTAAAGGTTCACAGTGAAATTTCAAGTTATATAAATAGGGTAAAGGATTTAGGGCGAACAATAAAAAGTTATGAAAATGAAGTTATAGAAAAACAGGATAAATATACAGCTCAAAATGTAAGGGCTTACTATAAAAATGTAGTAAATGATATATTGAATAAGCTTGAGAAAAATTTTGGAAAAGCTTTTTATTTAGAAGATAAATACCTGGGAAATACAGTAGAGAATTTAAAGGAATCGGATGAAAAATTTCTGGGGAAGATAATATATTTTTGTACTAAATATATTTTAAGTGAGGATCAGTTTAAAAAATCCTTTGAAGAAGAATTTAATGAAAGGGCCAATGTGAATGTTCCTAATTTGGAAACTAAAGTGCTTTCAAAAGAAGAATTATATCGAAAACTTTACGACATGCTGGATAAAAATTCAGCTTTGAAAATTTATATAATGAATTATGATGTAAAGCCCTACATGGAAAAATACTTTTTTGGAGATTACAGCAGCGATTTTATAAAGTATGCTTTTGATTTTGACAGAAAAACCAGGAATTATAAAATAGGATACATAGATGAAATAAAGAGCAGCGGTATTGAAAAATTGAATTTAATGGGTGGTTTTGGAGCAAAGGATATAATTTATGTAAGAAATTCAATGGAATTTTATAATTATTGTATGGAAAATGGATATTTGATCCACGGAGTGGATGAGAAACTGTTGCCAGAAATTAGTTAAGAATTAATAATTAAGAATGAATAGTGAATAGTGAATGAAGATTTTTCTCCACTATGTTACGAAAAATCTTAAACTTAAAGCTCATTAAAGTGAAGCTTTAATGGCGTTACATTTTAGATTTTCTGCAGTGTTAACGGAAGAAAATCATCCATAACTATTAATTCTTAACTCTTAACTATTAATTGTATTTTTATCCATTAAGAGTAAAAGATTTTTATATATAAATCTAATTTTACTTAGAATATTTATATAACAAGTAGGAGGTATCCAGTTGGTAGAAAAAAGAGTAAATTTAACTATGACCGTTATGAGTTTAATAGGAGGCATTATAGGATTTATTATAGGAGAAATTTTTATAAATGCTTATAAGTATAAGATGAGTGGAAGTATACTTATGGGGTTTTACTTTGGAATCATAGCACTTTGTATAGGTACTTTTTGTCTTGTAGGAGAGATGATAAATCCAAGGCTAAATGGAGTTACGTGGAAAAACAACTATTTAAAGACTTCTTTTAAGTTTTTGATTCCTTGTACTTTTGTTGCAATTTTTGTATTTGGCATGCTTTTTCAATTTATATATGAAAGCAGTGGATTGAAGTTTCAAAAGGTGAACGATATAGTTTTTGTAATAGATACGTCAGGAAGTATGGCAAATACTGATCCTAAAAATGAGAGATTTTCTTCGGTTTTAAATCTTATGGATAATATGAACACACAAAATAGGGTTTCAATATATAAGTTTGATGATACTTCAAAGAGAATAATACCTATGACAGAGGTTTCAGATTACCTTAAGAAAAATGCTGAGGAAGAGTTGAAACAATATGAAACTCCATCTGGAAATACCAACATGGGAGAAGCTATTGACAGTGCTTATGATGAAATAAATTCAACTAAAAAATCTGGAAGAAAGGCTGCGGTAATTTTACTTTCAGATGGTGAAGATAATTTTGGATTAAATAAAAAATTTGAGGAGACTCTTAAACCTTTTAAAGATTCAAATATATCTATTTATACAATAGGTATGTCTAATGAAAATAACTTTACTACCTTAAAGAAAATTGCAAAAGATACTCATGGAGAATATTATAATGTAAAAAATGCCAGTGATTTAAAGGGAACCTTTAGTAAGATATATTATGCAACGCAGCAGAGGTTATTAGTAGACAGAAGAGATGGATTAACTGAATCTTCTACTTTATATATGATACTTAGAGTACTTTTAATTACAATTATATCTGGACTTATAACAATGTCTATAAGTTTTGTATTTGATAATAAAAATTTACTTAAGAGATTTTTAATAGGTGGAATTACAGCTGGATTTTTAGGAGGACTTATCATGGAAGTAGGATTTTTACATTCTCCAGATCATGGTTCTCTTTATAGGGCGATTTTAGTTATTATGATTGCACTTATATTTACACTTATTCCAGTTATAGTTGATATAAAAGATTATTCTAAAAGCAGTTATTTGAGAGGAAATCAGAGGACTAGTTTTGACAAAACTAAAGGTAATACTTTTAGATAATTATTAATTAACTTTTGCAGTTTGAAAATAACGTAAAATTAATTCACAATGCACGATGCACAATTCACAATTAAGGATGATTTTCTTGCGTTAAAACTTCAGAAAATCTAGAATATAGCACTATTGAAGCTTAGCTTCAATAAGCTTCAAATTTAAAATTTTTCGAAGCATAGCGGAGAAAAATCTACCGAAATTGTACATTGTGAACTGTGAATTGTCAATTGATTTAGAATTGGGTGGTATAGCAATGAAGATAATTGAATTTGAAGATGGTTCTAGTGAAATATGTGAAATTAGCTGCGAAGTTGAGAAAGACAGGCTTTATATAAGATGGAAATGGCCTAAAAATACAGATATAGTGTATGTAATGAAAACTGACAATTTGGATGATTTTTCTTTGAACGATGCGGAGTTGAAAAAGGCAAAATTGTATACCATGGAAGAGTATAAAGAATTCAATGGGTATTGTGAGAGCATTAAAGAAATAAATCAGTATAGGTACTATGTTTTTCCAGCTATTGAAAGTGATGATGATATAATTTTTGTAAAGCAGAATAATGGTAAGAATCAAATTGTAGTGAGTACAGGGAAACCTGACATATACTATGACATAAAAGAAGTAAAATCTCTAAAAGGTTTATTTTCCAGGGATAAAAAATTGCAGATAACTATAAAGTCACAAATTCCCCTCCATAAGGATGTACTGTGCTATGTAAAAAAGAGAGGTTCTTATCCTGTGAACAATAAGGATGGCATAAGATTTGATTTTATCTGTGACATTCATGTGGGAATAAATGAAATGCCGGAAATAACAGTAAAGAAAGATGAATATGTGAAAGTATTTATAAAGGATGTTGATAAATATGGTGGTAGTTATAAGCTTTGCAGGTTGTAAAGTAAAATCACATAGATAAATAGTCAATATTAAATACTCAACTACTATAAGATATTTCTATTAGCGATTTATGAGAGAGTTCACATTTGTAAATTATAATGAATTTAAGGTTTGAAAATTATTAATTATAGAGAGGAAAGAGAATATGCATTATACAGGATATGAGCTTTTTGCTTTTTTTCTGATTTATTCTTTTTTAGGATGGGTAGTAGAAGTCTTAATTGTGAGCTTACGAAAAGGTGATTTTGTTAATCGGGGGATGCTGAATGGGCCACTGTGCCCGGTCTATGGGTTAAGTATTATACTTAGTCTGCAATTTCTAGAGGCGGCCAATGCCAATCCTTTTGCATTGTTTGTCGGAAATGCCGTTCTGGCTACTGTGGTGGAGTATATTGATGGGGGGTTACTAAGACGGATAATCGGAAGACGCCTGTGGAATTATGATAGTCCAAGGTTCTACGTTACCTTTGCCTTTGCATATAGTGGTGTTTCTGTGCTGGTTATTTCCCTGCTGCAACCATTGGTTTATACAATAAGTCAGCTGATTCCACATTTATTATTTTGCATTATTCTCTGGATACTCTTTGTTTTACTGATGGTTGATGTTGTTGCCTCATTCGTGGCAGCATTCCATATTCGTAAACAAAGTAGATTAGAACTAAAGGTAACGGCAGGTTTGAGTAATACGAAGAAGATTATGGGACAACGTTTTTTTTCTAGATTGCAAAAGCGTATTTACAAAGCTTTCCCTGAGCTGGAGAATGCCAAACTGGAGATTATTGATGTTAAAGTTATAGATCAAAAAAAATTTGCGGAAGGCATTTGTTTTGAAAAACTGGTATGGATGTTTTTTATCAGTGCACTGGCAGGGGATTTGATTGAAACCGCATTTGTCTTGGTGAAGTCGGGTAAGTTGATGAGTCGCAGTAGTCTAATATATGGACCTTTCAGTGTGGTTTGGGGATTGGGTGGAATAATTGCCACAGTAATGCTTCATAGATTGATTGATAAAAATGACATATATATCTTTCTGGGAGGTTTCTTCCTAGGTGGCACCTATGAGTATTCGTGCAGTGTGTTTACAGAAAAGGTATTGGGTGCCCGTTTTTGGGATTATAGTAGCATGCCTTTTAATCTGGATGGTAGGGTGAATCTGCTTTACTGTCTGTTCTGGGGACTGCTTGCTATTGTATGGTTGAAGGCAATTTATCCATTTGTGAGTAAATATATTGGTAAAATCCCACGGGTGTTAGGGGAGGTGCTTACGTGGTGCATTGTAGTATTTATAGTGCTCAATGCATTGGTCTCAGCTATGGCACTATACTATTATAGTCTGCGGATGGCTGGTATATCTGTGAGTGGTAAAGTGGAATTGTTTTTTTCTATCTATTATCCAGATACTTTAATGAAAATGATTTATCCAAATGCGGTTTTACCATAAAAGCTATTTAATAGATGGTATTTGGACTATTGAACAATAGATATAGAGACATGTATAAGAAGAATACTTATACTCGAAACTGTTTGATAATTAGCAATATTTGAATTCAAATCGAACGAAATATAAATATCAAAAGGAGGAGGACTTTGGAAAGAAATTTTTCAATAGTTAGATTTATACTTGGAATATTAATAATTATATTATCCATAAGCATATTTATTGGAAATACTAATAGTAGAATAGTAATGCCATATATGCTTACTTGTTTAGGTGTTTTTCAAATTTTTAATGGTTTGCACTTTTATAAGCAAGGTAAAAAATCAGATGGAATACTGTTAATTTTATGCAGTATATTTATCTTTAGTGTTGTAATTAAAATTTCATTTTTCTTATAAAGTCTATAATTTAATTTAGTTCACACACTTTCCTCTGTCTTCTCAAAAATATTGTTTGGCAATTTTTTATGTGACTTGAAAGTAAATTATGATAAACTAAAATTGGCAATCGTGTAGGGGGAAAATGGTTTATGGAATATAACGTAGAATTTTGGAAAGGAACAGACAAGAAACAAAAAATAGATGCGATAATGTGTACTATAGATTTAATAAAAAAGGATTCAGAAATTAAAATATTAATTGGATGTACTGAGGAAGAAAAAGAAAAGATTTATCATATTCATAATGATTCAGCAAATATGAAAGGTGTCTTAATTAGAAGGTTTTAAATTCAATGCAAAGTAAGATTAGTACACTTTATTCTTACATTATAAATTATATACGGAAATATTTAATGGGCTGCAGGATGTAATTAACTGTATAAATGTAGAGGAAGTATGTTATGAAAAAAATATATATAATTTCAGTATTCATTTTTATACTAATAAGTTCTTGTTTTTTTTCGGGTTGTAATAATTTATTCTCTAATAATAAAAAGCAATCGACAATAACTAATAATACACTAAATCAATCAAATGAGAAATTAATGATGAGTAATATTAAAGCGTTAGCTATTAGCAACAGATGGGTTGGATCAGACAATGAAAAAAAAGCTTGTGAATACATAAAAAATAAACTTCAATCCTATGGATATAAAACACAAATACAAACATTTCCTATGCCTACTGATTACGCACCAAATGGTAAATCAAAATTAAACAACAGCCAAAATATAATAGCAATTAATAACAGTAACTCAAATCATAATAAGAAAGTTGTAATCATTTGTGCTCACTATGATTGTGATAAAACTTCTGTAGGAGCAAATGACAATGCTTCTGGAGTATCGGTAGTTATGGAGTGTGCTAGATTATTAAAAAATGTATCCAGTGATTATGAATTAAAATTTATTTTTTTTAGTGGTGAAGAAATAGGAGGATTAGGTTCTAGACAGTACATAAAAAATTTGTCATCTGATGATAAAAAAAACATAAAAGCAGTTATAAATATTGATTCAATAGCACAAAAAGACGGTGGCAAACCATGTATCTTTACTGTAAATGGAAATAATAATTTTGCTACTATGCTATTAAGAAAAGTTCCTAAGTATATGGTTGTAAAAAAAATGTCTAAAGAATTGAGCGATTATACTATATTTGATGAAGCCGGAATTCCATCATTATGTATAGGGCAGGTTTACGATAAAAATTTAAAAATAAATGGTCCAAAAGACACAATTTCACTTATAGATGAATCAAAACTTAAATTAGTTGCAGACATTATTATAAATTCTTTTTAGAAATTCTATATATCTTCTTTGCTATTTTTACAACCTTCAGCTCATTAAATATTTTGATAAGTCTAAGTTAAAATAATCAATGGAATAGAGGTATTAAAGTGATGGATGAAAAAACTATGGAAATACTAAGAAAACCAGATATGAAGGGTGTACGTGAGGCTATATTATATAAGTATATACAGAGGCAAAAGAGAAACAAATTAAAAAGTTATAAGATACTTAATCAATCTGTTAAGAAAGGACAAATTTTGTTTGTTGGTTCTTCATTAATGGAATTTTTCCCAATTAATGAGATGCAGCAAACTTTAGAAAAAGATTGTATTATCTATAATCGTGGAATTGCGGGTTTTGTAACAACAGAATTATTAGCTTCTATGAACGAATGTATTTTTGAATTGGAACCATCAAAAATATTTATTAATATAGGAACAAATGATATGAATACACCAGATTATAAGAAAGAAAGTTTAATTGAGAACTATGATAAGATTTTAACTCAAATAAGTGAAAAGCTCCCCAATTGCAAAGTGTATTTAATGGCTTATTATCCATTGAATGCAAAAGCTGACTTTCCTGGATTAGATGAAGAATTTAAAAAAAGTAGATTTAAGACACGTACAAATACTGTTATTGTAGAAGCAAATAAAGATGTTGAAAAATTAGCTAAAAAACATAATTATAAATTTATTAATGTAAATGATGGATTAATGGATGAAGAAGGAAACTTGAAAGAAGAATTTTCAATAGAAGGTATACATATGTGGCCAAATGCGTATTCAGTTATTCTTGAAAATATGAAGAAATATTTATAGCAAGCACTATGTGTATATTTTCAACTTAGAAGATTTAATATGGAGGAGTGAGATTATGGGAATCTTTAAATTTTTCAGGAATGGTAATAGTGAGCCTAGAAATACTTATGAGAAGGCAACTTATGAAAGAGGACCTTTTATGATAACATGTCCTTTTTGCTTTAAAAAATTTAAATCAGATCATGTGGTATTTAGGGCTTCTCACTCGGAAAAGGGAGATCCTGAATATGAAAAGGTAGAGGATGAGCTTCTTAATAGATACTATAAAAAGATAGGAAAAGGAACTTTAGGACCAATGAATCCCGTTGTTAAGGGTCAAGCACTTCCTGAAAGAAATAAGACGAGAGTGGACAAAGTACTAGTTGAAATTAAGGATAAATACGATGCAAGTACAGATGAAAGATTATGTCCTTACTGTCACAATGATTTGCCTATAACTTCAGGAAGAGGACCTTCTAAAATTATATCCGTTATAGGTGCTTCCCAAGTAGGAAAATCTGTATATATGACAACTCTTCTTTATGTGCTTGAAAAGTATACTTGTGAAAGAATAGGTGCCTCTCTCATTGCAGGAAACTCCGGGTACAATGATGAGATAAGAGAAAATCAAGAGCGAATTTTTGAGAAAAATTTAATGCTCGATCCTACTCCAAAACAACATATAGAACCTTTAATAGAAAATTTAAAGTTTAAAGAAGATAAAATTCCACCGTTGACTCTGATTTTTTACGATATACCAGGTGAGGGTATGACAGATAAGACCTATATGGAAAATCATGCAGAACATATAAAAAATTCAGATGGAATAATATTTCTTGTAGATCCACTTCAAATGAGGACTTTGAGGAAAAAGTTAAGTATTGTAAATAGGGAAAAAGGTGACTTTACGGAAAAGTATCAGGAACCGAAGGATATAATAGTGTATTTGTTTGAAAACTTTATATCCAAGGAATCTAAAGAAAAAACGCATATACCTACGGCAGTAGTGGTTACTAAAAGTGATATGCTTGAGAATTTAAAGGATGAAGAATATATAGGAGAAAACAGTAATATATTTAAAAATTACAATCATGAAGGATTTTTTAATTTAAATGAATTTGAAAATATCGATGGTGAAGTTAGAAAGTTTTTATTAAAAGCTGATGCTCCATTTAAAGGTGCTGTGGATGCTTGCTTTAAAACTGCAGGTTATTTTGCAGTATCTTCCCTGGGTTCTAATTCCAATCATCTTGAAATAGATAGAAGCAGCAGTATAAATCCTATTAGAGTGGATGAGCCTTTTTTGTGGCTGCTTTATAAAATGAATTATCTGGATGGGGGAAGGAAATAGATATGATAGAGCAGCAGTATTATACTAGGGAAAAAAGAGGAATATTCAGCAGTACTCCAGGTTATGATACTATTGCAAAAAGCAGTGGACTTGAAGATGAATTCATAAAAGATACTATTCACAGTTTATGCTTTTATGCTGCTCCTGCATTTTTAGCCGGAGAAAAAAATTTAAGTAAATATCCTAAGGCACTTTTTTATGCAAATACTGGATATGGTGAAATTATAATAGGACAGTCAGTTTTTGCAGGGAAGGACTATACATTAAAAAGGAATAGGTATTTTACTCACTGCTGCGTAATACCTGAGAGCGAAAGAAAGTTATACATAGAAAATCCTGAAAAAATAATATATGCTTCAGGGTTTGTAGAAAATTATGATATGGAGAAGGGAACTTCTATAGAAAGTTTGAGAGAAATAAAAATTGATAGAACTTATGATGTTTTTAACTCTATAGAAGACTTGTTTTTAGCTGCTTCCATAGATAAAAATACATTTATAAATATGGTAAAAGCTTGTTTTGATGCAGCTGCTTTTAATAAAAAGCTATATATTGTGGTTCCTTATAATAAAAATATGGATAAAGTTATAAAAGGAATACTAAAATACTTGTATAGGGCACTTCCTTTTGCAGTAAGGAGAAAAGTTGGCTTTACAACTTATGTGAAACAGCCTGAGATAAAGGAGTTTATAAATATTGAATTTCTCCTTGAAGGAAGCATAAAAAGGCTTACTCAAGATGTAAAAGCAGGATATGTTTTTGATATGGCAGATAATAATTTCTATCTTGAAGGAATTGATGAAAAACATCATGTTTTTATAGATTTTGTTATGGATAATATAGAAAATGAAAGAGCTTTAAATGAATTTTTTATTAACGCAGATAATGATTGTTCTAGAGAAAGATTTACGATTGATATGTATGATAATATTTTGTGCCCAGCTTCTCAAAATGAAGAAATTAAAGAAATCCCTATATGTATGAAAGAAAATGAACAAGTTGAACATAAACATAATCTAGTGTATTTTTTCAAGAAGTTATTTTTAAATAAAGATTAGAGGTGAAAGTAGATGGCTAAATGTAGAGAATGTGGTACGGAGATTAATGAAAATGATAAGTTTTGTGTATACTGCGGTGCAAAACAGGAAAAGGGACATGAAGGAGAAGAGGATAAAAATGATAATACAAAATATTATGGGAAAGAAAATAGTGACTATAAAAAAGAAAATAAAAAGCATGAAGATAGCTTAAAGCACAGCGATACTTTTGATTTTAGTTCATCTCATGAACAAAAGAGGACAGATAGAAAAGATAAAGAGGAATTTACCCGGGAGTTAGGTGATACTCCACTTAAGGATAAACGGCCGTTGAATTTTAAAATGATAGGTATAACTATCTTAACTATAATTGTATTTGTTGTTTCCTTTAAGATGATATCCTCACTTATAAGTAAAGGCCCCAGCAAAAATGTTTCAAATGTGGAATCCAAACAGAATGTTTCTTCCGATTCAAATAACAATTATGAAAATGGTTCAGATAACAATTCAGGAGAATATGTGATACCTTACAGTAATACAAGGGCACTTACTAGTATTGATCTCAAAGGTATGAGTAAAAAACAGATGGCACTTGCTAGAAATGAAATATTTGCAAGGCATGGTTACACATTTCCTACAGAACCATATAAGAGTTATTTTGCAAGTAAGTCCTGGTATAAGCCTAATCCTAAGTATACCAATGATGGCAAGGAACTTTCTGCACTTGAGAGGCATAATGTAAAAGTCATATTAACAGCAGAAGGTCGTGGAAAATATGTATCACCTGGATATGATGCAGATTATTATAAGAAATAGGCTAGCATACTGATTGGCTATTTCTCTAAAAATGATCGGGGTATAAAAAGTAGAATTTGATATAAAATAGGAGAAATGATATACTTATTCTATAATTTAATATTAAATTTTAGGTACTTGATTTTTAAGTTTAAAAGGGAAATAAGTGAAGAGCTTATGCGGTCCCGCCACTGTAATGAGGAGTATATTTATAAATTTGCCACTTGGGAACAGGGAAGGCGTAAATATGCAATGAATCAGAGCCAGGAGACCTGCCTAAAATTTACGGATGGCTTACGTGGATAGGCTTTAAAGTAAAATAATTTACTTAAAAACTGTTATCTATGGGTAATAGTTTTTTTAGTTTGTTAAATTAATTGGAGGGAGTAACTAATGTTTAAGAGTAACAAAAAATTTATTTTACTAATTATGATTACGATTACGGTGTTTTTGGCGGGATGTGGAGCATCTAATACAAGCAATTCTAATACAGACAGCAGCAGTAAAAGTGAATCTATTAAAAATACCACTTATCCTTTAAAATTAAAAGATTCAACTAATACGGAAATTACAATTCAAAGTGAGCCTAAGAAGGTGGTATCCTTATCTCCTAATGTTACAGAAACAATCTATGCATTAAACAAACAAAATGTTTTGGTAGGTAGAACTGATTTTTGCACGTACCCTACACAAGCTTCTAAAATACCATCTGTTGGTACTATAACTGACCCAAGTGTTGAAAAAATTGTTGAACTTAAACCTGATGTGGTAATAGCTTCTAATTTAACTAAACCGGACATTTTAAAAAAGCTGCAGCAGCTTAATATAAAGGTTTTAACTATTTCAAAAAATGAAAGCTTTGAAAATACTTATAATAATATAGAAAATATAGGAAAAATAGTGAACGCTAATAAAAAGGCATATAGTATAGTTTCAAATATGAAAGCAAAGGTTAAAATTGTACAAGAAAAGATAAAAGGAAAGGGTACCCCTACAGTATATTATGTGGTAAGTTATGGTACAAGTGGTGATTTTACTGCAGGAAAAGATACTTTTATAGGCAAGATGATTGAAATGGCAGGAGGCAAAAATGCTGCTTCTGATGTTACAGGTTGGAATTACAGTCTTGAAAAACTTGTTGAAAAAAATCCTGATATACTTATATGTTCCAATAAATTTAATAGTAAAAATGGAATTAAGGCTACAAAGGGTTATAAAGATTTGGATGCTGTAAAGAAAAATAAACTTTTCGAAATTGATGAAGATATTATAAGCAGACAGGGACCTAGACTTGCAGATGGGTTAGAAGCTCTGGCAAAGATAATTCATCCTGAAGCATTTTAAGTATATATAAGAGAGGAATGTGCTTATGAAATTTTCCCGGAAAAAGCAT
Organism: Clostridium sp. AWRP; assembly: GCF_004006395.2. Taxonomy (NCBI): domain Bacteria; kingdom Bacillati; phylum Bacillota; class Clostridia; order Eubacteriales; family Clostridiaceae; genus Clostridium; species Clostridium sp. AWRP. Next base: position 583,733 of record NZ_CP029758.2, read on the forward strand.
TTTAAGTTGTTTTTTTGCATTTGCATAGTAATATTATTTTTTTCGGCAGTAATATCAGCTATGCTTGGCTCTGCAGACATATCCTTCAAGGAAACACTATATGTGATACTAAGTAAAGTACCTATTGTGGGAAGTTTAGTTTCTACAATAGGAATATCACAAAATCACATTCTCATAATATTACAGATACGTTTACCAAGGATAATAACTTCAGCATTAGTTGGAATGGGATTATCAGTAGTAGGTGCATCCTTTCAGGCAATATTTAAAAATCCAATGGCAGATCCTTACGTACTTGGAGTATCTTCAGGGGCTGCTCTTGGAGCTGCAATTGGATTTATGCTGCAGCTAGATACTTTGCTTTTAGGGTCTACAGCTATTACTATGATGGCTTTTGTAGGGTCTATTGCAACTACTGTTTTGGTTTATAACATAGCCAGGGTAAAAAACAAGATACCACCAACTACACTGCTTCTGGCAGGTGTTTCTGTGAGTTTCCTTTTATCTTCAATAATATCTATAATAATGGTATTTAACAGGCAGCAGGTTGAAAAAATTGTTTTTTGGACAATGGGAAGTGTTTCTGCAGCAACTTATAATCAAATATTGATGTTGATACCTTTCATATTCCTGGGTATAATTATAATACTTTTATTTTCAAGAGATCTAAATATAATGCTTACAGGGGATGATACTGCTAAAAGTTTAGGCATAGAAGTTGAAAATGTAAAAAAAATAGTACTTGCTGTTTCTTCAATAATTGTTGCAGCCTGTGTGTCTATAAGTGGTGTAATAGGATTTGTAGGACTGATAATTCCCCATGCAGTGCGTATGGTATTTGGACCTGATCATAGGGTGCTCTTGCCTTTCTCATTGATAATTGGAGCTGTGTTTATGATTATTTGTGACACGGTGGCGAGAACTATAGCTGCTCCTTCTGAAATACCTGTGGGCGCTGTAACTGCTTTATTTGGGTCTCCATATTTTATTTATCTTTTAATAAAATCTAAAAAGAGAGTGATATAATGAATAATTCAAATTTGTGTGCAGTTGAAGTTAAAAATTTAAATTACAGTTTTGATGAAGTTGATATACTTCATGATATAAACATAGATTTTAAAAAAAATAAATTTTATTCGATTATAGGGCCTAATGGTTCCGGTAAAACTACTTTACTCAAAAATATTGCTAAAACTTTAAAGCCTTATAAGAGCACGGTTTTTATAAAAGATAAGGATATACTTGATTTGAAAAATAAGGCACTGGCAAGAAAACTTGCGGTAGTTCCCCAAAACAGTGATTTGGATATGGATTTTTCCGTACAAGATATAGTTTTAATGGGAAGAGCTCCTTATTTTTCGAAACTTCAAAGTGAATCAGAAAATGACTATGTTATTGCCAAACATGCTATGGAAATGACTAATACCTGGAAATTTCATGACAAATATATAAATCAGCTCAGTGGTGGAGAAAAGCAGAGAGTTTTAATAGCAAGGGCACTTACGCAAGATACGGATATTATACTGCTGGATGAACCCATATCTAATCTTGACATATACCATCAGATTGAAATTTTGGATAATGTTAAATCACTCAGCAAAAATATAACAGTTATAATGGTACTTCATGATTTAAATTTTGCAGCACAGTATAGTGATCATGTAATACTTGTAAATAGCGGAAGAGTTGTAATGCAGGGCACTCCCCTTGAAGTACTTACAGAGGAAAATATAAAAAAGGTGTATAAAATAAATGTATGCATGATAAAAAATCCAGTGACGGGGAAGCCCTATATAATACCAGTAGGCCAGGAAAGGGACTGACCCCAATACACAAAATGAAAATTTAAATGAGTAGTTCATAGATACCTAAAATTATAATACTGATGCCAGATACAAAAGGAGCATATTTTCCGAAAAATTTGGACAAACAGCTGCTTCCTATAACGCATCCTGAAACTAGTCCTGTTGTACTGAGAATGAAGGTAAATATAGTTGCAAGTAATATGTTGATACCGGTTATACTTGCGCCTATACCTACTCCAACATTATTTATTGTGAGGGCGAAGGCTAGAAATATAGATTCTTTAACATCTATATAGCCTGAATTGTCAACGTCTGCTATTTCTGGATTTTCCAAAAGATTTTTATAGGGTAAAATATTATTTTCAGCATTACACAGTTTTTTGTTTTCGTTACAGTGCTCTTTTATAACAGCGTCAATTATAAACCATATGCCCAATAATATCAAAAAACCGCTGCCAATAACATTGGCTATATTTTCAGACATAAACTTAATTAGAAATTTACCTAGAACCATAGATAGAAATGTTCCTGCAGTAGCAATTAGGGCTATTAGAATAGTGCTTAATGGACTAATTTTCATTTTTTTAATACCATAGGATATCCCTACAGTGAAACTGTCTATATTTGCGGATAAGGCAAATAAAAATGAAGGTAATAAGTGCATTATGTTCCTCCTATAGTATGGTTACTCCTATAGTATATTCATAATAAGATACAATGCTACCACTATTTACTTTTGCTTTGAATATGTATCTAATTATGTATTTATAAAGATAATATGTAACAAGTGGAATAATGTACATCGTCCACCTATTGTTGATTTTGAGGAGATAATATGGTAGTATACTGGTGTATTAAAAGTCAATAGAAATTTGCAAAAAATAGAAAATATTTTTTGCTTATGTGAAAGGAGAGAAAAAATTGATTAAAAATTTAAAGAATCTTTTAATGTTTGCATCAATTGTTGCAATGTATCAGCTAAATCCGTGTAATGTTGTATTAGCGAGTGATGTTTCTACTAATACAACCCAACCTCAAACTCAAGTAGTATCGAATCAAGACAATTCAAAAATCCAAACATTACAAGATACATCCCAAATTTTAGCATCACAAGGGGAATCTAAGTACATATCAGAAAGTAATTCTAGTTCTCCAGTAAGTGAAAGTAGTGGTAACCTTTTGCCAGCAAATGCGGATAATGTGGACAACGTCCCTGTGGATAAAAGCTGGATAATTCACTTTAACCAACCTATAGATTTGTCTTCAGCTAAAGAAAATGTAAAAATTATAAACAAAAAAACTAATGCAGAAGTGCCTATAAATATATCTTTAAGCAATTACGATAGTTATATGACTATATCTACAGTTTCAGCTTATGATCCTGAAAGTTATTATATATTAAAAGTAAGTAATAATTTAATGGGTAGATATAACAAGGTTTTAAAAACTGCTCTTGCCATGAATTTTAAAACTGGGGCAAAAATAGAGAATATAGATGATATCAGTGTGTCCATAAATCAAGGTGATAGTTATAAGCTGCCGGATGAGGTGACTGCAGTTATGTCTGATGGAGAAAAAAAGCAGGTAGTAGTTGAGTGGAATAAGAAAGTAAATACTTTAGCTTCACCGGGAAAGTATGTTTATGAAGGACAGGTAAAAGGGTACAGTAAAGAGGTTGATCTGTCTTTAACTATAAACCCTTCCACTAAAAATGTTGATAGTATAGCTTCTACTTCTATGTGGATATGGGAACTTCAAAATCAAGTGGATGCTTATGGAGGCATAGATAATTTAATAGCAAAATTAAAATCTATGGGTATAAACAATGTGTGTATTAAATACAATGAGGGTTCCAAACCTTCAGGTGGTGGCACCAATTTTAGAGATGATTTTTTAAAGTATGTTGGATATTTCAAAGAGGCAGGATTTAAAGTAGGAACATGGGGTTACAATCATTTTGATGATGTTCAAGGTGAGGGTAATTTAATAATAGATGCGTTAAATAACAGCGATTACTATGTTTTTGATGCAGAAAATGCTGTAGAAAATAAAACCGAGCAGACAGAGGAAATATGTGAGCTTATAAGAAGCCAGTGTCCTAACGCAATAATTGGGTATACATCTTTTCCAATAGCCAGTTATCACCAGGATATAGCTTATTCCGTTTTTAACAAATACTGTGACTTTTCAGCACCTCAGTGTTATTGGGGAGAAATGCAGTGGTCTGTAAATAGATGTTTGGATCAAATGGCTGCAGATTATAAAGCATATGGATTGGACAAGCCATTGTATCCTATAATACAAACTTACAGCATAAATTATGAAGATTATGCTGCATATAGTAAATATGGCTATAAAGCTACAGGTCTTTGGTCTCTGGATGATATAGGACAAACTTTTGTCCAATATATAAATGATATGGGAAGCAAGTTTAATAATTAATAATTCACAGTTCACAATGCACAATTTCGGTAGATTTTTCTTCGCTAATGCTATGAAAAATCTAAAAACTAAGTGGTATTAACGTTAAATTTTTAGATTTTCTGTGACAACAGAAAATCATCCTTAAATTGTGAATTGTGCATCATGCATTGTAAATTAATTACTTTAAAATAAAGCCAGAAAGTAAAATTATGCTTTCTGGTTTTATTTTGGCAAAAATATAGAAAATTGAAAAAATAAGAATTATAATATAATTAGGTTAATTAAAACTAAGAAGGTGAAAATATGCTTGTTACTTGTGACAAATTATTGAAGGAGTATGATAACAAAAAAGCAAAAAAGATAGCCAGGAGAGTTAAATTCATAGGAATATTTAACAAGGATGTCTATAATATAACAGCTCCATTTTTAAGTAATGGTAGAATAGTAATAGCTGGCAGAGTTGAATCAAAGAGAAGCAACGATTCCATGGTTCTTTTTTTTGAAAAGTATGAAGATGCATGGTGTCATATAATAGAATCACCTATTATGAACTTGGAAGATCCATTTTTCACAAAGATAGGTAATGAGATGGTAGTAGGTGGAGTTGAAGTTTTTAATGATATAAATGATCCTAATAATCTTATATGGAGAACTATGATATATAAAGGCAAGGACATTTTTCATCTTAAGCTTTTTTTTGTAGGACCTGAAGGAATGAAGGATCTACGCATAACTGAGTTAAAGGATGGTACCATAGGTGTATTAACTCGCCCTCAAGGAGCTAAAGGTGGAAGAGGAAAGATAGGATTTGCAAAGATTAAAAGATTAAACGATTTGAGTATGGGAGTTATTGAAGACGCCCCTATTTTAAATGACTTTTTTAATAATGATGAATGGGGAGGAATCAACAGCATATATCCTATTGATCAAAATAATATAGGGCTTTTAGGGCATATAGCAAAAGTAGACGAGAAGGGAATGAAGCACTATTACTCCATGACTTTTGTACTTGATATAAATTCTATGGCATATAAAGATGTACAGATAATTGCAAGCAGAAATGATTTTTTACCGGGACCTAGTAAAAATGAAACACTTTATGATGTAGTTTTTAGTGGAGGACTCACATTTAAAGGTGAGAAAGCTATTTTATATGCAGGAATAAGTGATATTGAAGCACAGACACTTGAAATAGATAATCCATTTTATGATTATATGAATAAAAATCCAGAATTATACTTCGATAATTTATAGGAGGGAAAATGGATATAAGAAGATATAAAAATAATCCAATTATAACCTGCAGCGATATAACTCCTTCCAGTAAAGACTTTCAGGTTATAGGGGTGCTTAATCCAGGAGCAGCAGAGTGTAATGGAGAAGTAGTTTTAGCTCTGAGAATAGCTGAAAGAGTTAAGCAGGAAACGGAAGATTATATGAGAATACCCCTTTTAGATGAAAATAATAAACTTAAATTGCTAACTATAAATAAAAAAGATGCAGACTATGATTTTAGTGATTCAAGAGTTATAAAAAAAGTAGACAGCAATGTTGATTTTGACTATCTTACTTCTATGTCACATATAAGAATTGCAAGAAGCTGCGATGGTGTAAATTTTAAAATAGACGATGTTCCTTTTATTTTCCCGGAAAATAAATATGAAAGCTTTGGAATTGAAGATCCAAGAATAACTAAAATAGACCATAATTATTATATGACTTATAGTGCAGTATCCAAGTATGGTATAGTAGTGGAGTTAGCTGTAACCAATGATTTTAAAAGTTATAAAAAATTAGGTAATATTTTTAATACTGAAAATAAAGACGCAGTGATTTTTCCTGAAAAAATAGGTGAAAAGTATTTTGCATTAAATAGGCCGGTATCAAAGAGTACCGGAAATCCTGTAATATGGATATCTGAATCGGATAACTTGATCAACTGGGGAAATCACAAAATATTGGCATGTACTAGAGAAAACTCTTGGGATTCTGCCAAAATAGGGGCAGGGGTACCTCCAATAAAAACAGATGAAGGATGGCTTGAATTGTACCATGGGGTAGATGATATGGAGCACTATTCTATGGGAGCACTTTTACTTGATATAAATTGCCCGGAGAAAGTTATTGGACGAAGCAAAGAGCCCATTCTTAAACCTGAAGAAAATTATGAAAAATCGGGGTTCTTTTCAGATGTTATCTTCCCTTGTGGTGCTGTTTTGCAGGAAGATGAATTATATATATATTATGGAATATGTGATAATTCCATTGGACTTGCGGTGGTAAAAATAAAGGACATTTTGAATACACTAGATTAAAAATATTTTTACAGAAGAAAAACTTATCTGGGTGAAACTTATCTGGAGGAAAGTTATGATTCATAAAATTTCTAAAAAAAGCTTAAAATTAATTTACAATGTTTTTATAGGAATATTGTCTTTAAGTATTATAATTATACTCATATTTGAAGATGCAGGAAATCTTACAGCTAGAGGCATGGATACAGCTCGCAAAATAGATAATATAATATGGATGATTTTTGTAGTGGATTATTTCACACGGCTTATAATTTCAGAAAATAAAAAGATTTTCATAAAGAAAAATATTATAGACTTAATTGCCATAATACCCTTTAATATGATATTTCAAAGTTTAAGGATAGTTGAAAGTACAAAATTATTTAAAACTTTAAAATTAGTAAACTTTTTAAGATCTTTACGGGCTCTGGCATTCTTCTTTAAGTTTGAAAAATGTTTAAATGAATTTATAAAAACTAATAAGTTTAATTATATACTTCAACTCACTATAGTTACTATACTTATGGGAGGAGTTGGAATGCATTTTGCAGAAGGCAGGACACTTGGAGACTCAATTTGGCTGAGTTTTGTAACCACAACTACAGTGGGATATGGTGATATTTCTCCATCCACTATAGCAGGAAGGATAATAGCATCTATTTTAATGCTTACGGGTATAGGATTTATAGGAACACTTACAAGTACCATTTCTGCATACTTTATAGATAGAAAGGCTAAAAAAGTACGTAAAAATTTTAAATACAAGGTCTTGGATACTATTAAGGAAGAGTTAGATCACTTTGATAGCTTGTCCAATGAAGATGTAAACAACATTTGCAAAACATTGATAGGCTTGAAAAATAAATAGGGGGAATACTGTCCCCCTATTTTTAATCCACTATAGTACCTGGATTTAAAATTTCATTAGGATCAAATGCTTTCTTAATGCCTTCCATAATTTGAATTTCTCTTTTGGTAAATTGAAGAGGCATATATTCTTTTCTAGTTTTTCCAGTTCCATGTTCTGCAGTTATTGTTCCACCGTATTTTAATGCAATTTTGTACATTTCCTGTTTAAATTCTTCATAGTAAGAAGGCAATTTACCATTGTCACTTAGTATGAAATTATGAATATTCCCATCGCCTATATGGCCAACTGCTGGAATTTCAGTGTGGTATTTTTCAGATAAAGCCGATATATCGTCAAAAAAATCAGGTACTGCGGATGGTGGAACTGCCATGTCAAGTCCATCAGCTACATGGTCTTTAAAAGGAGTGTAGGCATTGCTCCTTATAGCTAAAATTTCCTTCTGATCCTTTGAAGTTTCAGCTATAATGCTGTCTACTGCATTATGTTCTTCACATATTCCTACGATTTGTTCACTAGTATCATAAAGTTCATCTTCAGTTTTAGCGTCCAGCATGAGCATTAAATCCACGGAGCCTTTGGTTGCAGGCCATTTGGTTCCAAGGTGGTCTGCAGCTTTTTCTGAAATAGGCCTGTCCATGTATTCAATAGCTAAAGGTGTAATTCCTTCCTGAAGTATTTTAGGAACGCAGTCGCAGGCATCTCTTCGTGAATCAAAGGAAACTATAAGTGTACCTGTGTATTTATTTTTTGCATATAATTTTAAAGTTACTTTTGTAATCACACCAAGAGTTCCTTCACTTCCAATCATCATTTGAAGTAAATCATAACCCATGTTGTTTTTTATTAATTTTCCACCTAAAGTGACTATTTCTCCTGTAGGAAAAACGACTTCTAAAGCTTTAACATGATTTCTCATAATTCCATGTTTTACAGCTTTTGTACCGCCTGCATTTACAGCTACCATTCCTCCAATTTGTGCGCCTTCATCACCTGGATGTATTGGGAAGAATAATTTATCCTGTTTATTTAATTCTTCAAGTAAATTTGCTAAAGTTACGCCAGACTCCACTGTAATCATTAGATTCTTTTTGTCAAATTCCACGATTTTATTTAATCTTTCCAAAGATAAGATTATACTTGGTTTTATGGGAACTGCCGCACCACATACACCTGTACCACCGCCCCTGGCAATTACAGGTATCATGATTTCATTTGCATATGTTAATATTTTTGATATTTCTTCTGGTGAACCGGGTTTAACTACTACACAATCTTTTGAGGATTCAACACGAATTAAAGCTTCCGTTTCATCCTGCAAGTAACTTTGCATCTGAGATAGGTCATCTGTAACCCAGTCTGTCCCGGTAATTTTTTTTAGATTTTCAATTATTTCTGAATTCAAAAATATTGCCCCCTTTTTAATAATTCACAATTTACAGTTCACAATTCACAATTTCAGTAGATTTTTCTCCGCTAATTCTGCGAAAAATTTTAAATTTAAAGCTTATTGAAGCTTTGCTTCAATAGTGATATATTTTAGATTTTCTGAAGTTTTAGCGAAAGAAAGTCATCCTTAACTGTGCATTGTGAATCGTGAATTGATTACGTCGTAATTTTTTTATATTAAGTTAATCTTGTATGTGAGAAAGTTGATTAATTTATTGTGTTACTTCAGTTACATAGTCACTAGCTTTTATATTAAAGTAGTCACATATGTCGTATATTTCTTTAAGAGTAGTGTCGTTTACTGGAATTCCATTTTCCATTTTATCCTTATAAGATTCTACTTCTTTCTCACCATGAGTATATATTCTTGCAGCACCTTTTGCTTTCTTTGAATTTCTAAGTTCATTCAGGTAACTGGAAAAGCTTCTTTCAATGGATTGTTTATCCCCAAATATACCATAATCCACTGCAAAGAAATAATGACATGTTCCAGATCCATTTTCCCTATCTAAGCTAACTTTATTTGCAGTAAATCCTCCAGACAAAATTGCTGTAAACATTTCAATTGCAAGTGCAAAACCATAACCTTTATGTCCTCCGGTTGATTCTTTTGATCCTCCAAGAGGAAGTAGTCCTCCTCCAGAATTTTTTCGTACATTAAGAAGTACATCTAATGGATCTGTAGTATCTTCACCGTCACTATTTAAAGCTAGACCAATGGGAAGAGGTTCATGCCTTTTATTATAAACTTCAATTTTTCCCCTGGTAACTACGCTAGTAGCCATATCCATTAAAAATGGGTAGGGTTTAGCTGGGAAAGATATGGCAATAGGATTTGTACCAAGCATAGCCTCTTTACCAAAGGTTGGTACCATTACAGCTGGAGAGTTGGTCATTGAAATTCCAAGAAGTCCTTCCTCCTCAGCCATTTTAGCATAGTAGCCTGCAATACCATAGTGATTTGAATTTCTAACTACTACCATACCCATTCCTGAAGTTTTAGCCTTTTTAATTGCCAGATTCATGGCTCTTTTACCGATGAGCTGTCCCATACCTCCCATGCCATCTATTGTTGCAGATACAGGTGTTTCCTTTACTATTTTTATTTTAGAATTGATATTTATAAGGCCGCTTTTTATTTCACTGTAGTATTTGACTAGCCTTTGGATACCATGTGATTCAATTCCATATAGGTCTGACAAAAGTAAAACGCTAGTTATGGTCTCACTATCTTCCTGATTGAATCCAAATTTTTCAAAAACCAAATTACATAGCTTTTTTATATCTTCATACTTAACCTTGGTGTATGACATATTATTCCTCCATTCAACAAATTTACTTTAATACATAATAGTGTTACTATAGCAAATTATACCTCATTTAAATATAAAATAGAAGGTGCTTGTTACCTTAATTTGAGGTATAATAATTGCATTAAAACAAAGAAGGTGACAAGTATTAAAAAGGTAATTTTGATTATTTTATGTATTCTTTGGATGGGATTTATATTTTACAACTCATCAAATAGTGGTGACATCTCTAATGCAAGAAGCTATAACATATTGGACAATTTAAGAAAAGAGTACAGACAAATCAAGGAAAACAAAATTTTAAGTAAAAATGTAAATAGCAATGTTCAAATTAAAACTCAAAAAGAGCAAGTTAAAAGTGCATATGTGCATCCTACAGAAAATAGAGAAGAAAAGCTGAATTTAATTATAAGAAAAAATGCACATGCATTCGAGTACTTTATACTTGCTATTTTAGTTAGTGGACTATTATTTGAATTTAATGTAAAAGGTGCAAAAGCTCTAATATACATAATGTTTGTATGTCTTTTTTATGCTGTTACAGATGAATTTCATCAAATGTTTGTTCCTGGCAGAAGTTCTCTTGTAAGTGATGTACTGATAGATTTTTTGGGAAGCTTGATTGGAATCTTTATTTTTTATGCAACTTATTATTTGGTTCATAAAATAAAATTAAGACAAAAAGGAAGCCTAATTTTATTTAAGTAGATATTTTTTTGATTCTTTCAGGAAAATGTTATAGGTCTTTTCGTCAAAATTGCACATTACAACTTTATTTAAACTTGTATCTTTCTTTTTGAAAAATTCTATAGTAGTTTCAATGAGTATTTTTCCACATTTATCTTTTGGAAAACCAAATATACCAGAACTTATGGCTGGAATGGATATAGAATGTAAATTATAGCATTCTGCCAGATTGAGCACACTTGTTACAGCTTTTTTTAGTTTCTCATTTTCATTGCCCTCACCCATTACAGGACCTACGGTGTGTATAACAAATTTGGCAGGTAGCTTATGTCCATATGTTATGACTGCTTTTCCAACGGGAACACTTCCAATTATGGATATAAGTTTATTGCTATCATTTTGTATTTCAAATCCACCAGCAGAGACTATGGCTAGAGCTGCACCTCCTCCATGTTGTAATCTGCTGTTTGCAGGATTTACAATGGCATCACTGTGTTCTTTTGTTATATCTCCTTTTTTGATTTCAATTGTGTTATTACCTATTTTAATCATATACTAATCCCCTTTTAGAAATTTTTTTGAATAGTATTATCAAATTGTATAGTTCTGTTGATATAATTATATATCTTACTCCACAATTAGCAATAATAAGGATTAGTTACTTTTTTAATTATCACTTCTTAACTTTATGAATATAGGTATTCTAACTTAGAAACCCTCATATAAGTGAAGTTGAAGATTTGTTGTATATTGGAGGAAATGCTTACTAAATTTATTTTAAAGTTTTAGGGTAAAGTTCTTTATTTTAAACAACATTAAGCTTATAATAAAAATGTTAAAAAGTTATTTTACAGTGCCTACATAAGAGGAGGATGGAAATGAAAAAGATTATTTTAGTTTGTTTAGTGGTTATAGGGGTGTTTTTAGGTGGCTGTAGTTATAATAAAAATTCAGCTCCTACAAAGACAATTACAAATTCTAATGAACAGAATGATAAGGGTTCGTTTATAATGGGAGGAAAGATTACAACAAATGAAGATACTCAAATAACTTCAAACATTTCGGCAAGGGTTTCAGAAGTATCTGTAGACATAGGAACAAAAGTAACAGATGGACAAGTTGTTATAAAATTGGATACCCAAGATCTTCAGAATCAAGTTGATCAAGCACAGAATACATTAAATGCTGCAAATTCGAGTTTAACTAGTGCACAAAATAGTGTGTATAATAGTACAAGCTTAACAGGTAGTTCTGCATCGTCCAATGTAAGTACTTATCAAAGTCAAGTAAATCAGGCACAGGCTGCATTAAAAGCTGCTCAAAATTCGCTTAATAATGCTACTATTACATCACCTATTTCAGGAACAGTTAGTGCTAAAAATGTAAATGTTGGCGATATGGCTTATCCAGGTAAACCTCTTATATCAATAGTTAATTCTGATAAATTATATGTAAATGCATATGCACCATCTTATATTTTAAATAAGATTAACGTTGGCCAAAATGTAATTATTAGAGTACCTGATCTTCCAAATCAGGATTTTCAAGGAAAAGTAACTGTCATAAATTCTAAAGTAGAGTCGCAAAGTTCAGATGTTTTAGTAAAGGTTACTATAAATGGTAAAAATCCATCTTTGAAACCGGGTATGTTTGCGGAAATCGGATTAGAGTAGTGAAAAGGGGGGATACAGCATGGTTAATAAAATAGTTAGTATGATTAAGAAATATAAAATAGCAGCTATTGGAATATTAGTAGGAATTGTAGTAATAGTGTGCGGTATAATATCTTATTTTTGGTATGAAAACACTTATTATATTTCAACAAATGATGCAGTAGTGGGTGCAGATTTAGTTAATGTAAATACTCAAATTCAAGGTAAATTACTAGAGTTTGATATAAATGAGGGTGATGAAGTTAATAAAGATGAGATATTGGCCAGACAGGAAGTTACAAATACCCCGGATTCAAGCATAGATTCATCTTTAGTGAGAGCTCCTATAAGTGGTATAGTTGTGAAAAAGCAGAGTACTCAGGGAGAATTTAAACTAGCTGGTCAAACTATAGCTACTGTAGCAGATGAGGATAATGTTTATGTAACTGCAAATATAGATGAAAAAGAAATTCAAAATATAAAAGTTGGTCAAGCTGTTACCGTTAAGTTTGATGAATTTAATGGCAAAAAGTTTAATGGAAAAGTAAAATCCATTGGATTAGTATCACAAAATGGACTAAATCAATCTTCTAAAGATAAAAGTGGTAAGTTTGAAAAAGTAAACCATAAAGTACCGGTTAAAATTCAGTTCAATAAAACTAAGGGATTAGTTTTAGGAACTAATGCAAGTGTCAAGATTCGTATAAAATAGAAAACAATTTATTTATGCTTAATTATAAGTACTAAATTTTATTAGATTAAAAAAAGTTTAATAAGTTTAAAGCTTATATTTTAGAAAATCCAAGAAGTTTAGAAATCTGTTTATATTAAATTGTTAGGAGTGATATAAAATGAGTAATTTCTACACAAAATCAGGTGTAAGACTTACCTATGCAGAAAGTGGTAAAGGTAAAAAAGCAATTGTTTTTATTCACGGTATGCTTTGTTCCAAAGATTTTTTTCAAAAACAAATTTCTTTTTTCAAAGATAAGGATTATCATGCTGTAGCTGTAGATCTTAGAGGACATGGTGATTCCGATAAACCTCTGGAAGGGTATACAGTAAAAACGTATGCTTCTGATGTTCATGAACTTATTCAAAAATTAAATTTGGAAAAACCTATATTAGTTGGCTGGTCAATGGGTTCTATGGTGATTTGGGATTATTTTGATATGTTCCCTGGTGAAGTAGGTGGATTGGTATGTGTAGACCAATCACCATCAGATTTTGCATGGCCAAATTGGAAGTTTGGAGTAATGACTACAAATGATTTGAAGGAAATATCCGAGGTTACACAAACAAACAGAGAACCATTTTATAAAGAATTAATTGGTTTGATGCTGCACGCTCCTTCTAAAGAAGATTCTGAGTTCTTTTTAAGTCAACTTATGAAAATACCACCTGTAATAGCAGAAGCAATTGTTTTAAATCAGACTTATCAGGACTACAGGGAGACTATTAAAAACATAAATGTGCCAACTTTTGTTGCATTTGGAGAAGATCCAAAACTTAATCCGCCAGAAGCGGGTATGTGGATAAAAGATAACATTAAAGATTCTAAAATAAAGATTTTTAAGAATTCAAGTCATTGTCCATTTTGGGAAGAACCGGATGAATTTAATAAGGCAGTTAAAGATTTTGCAGATTCAATAAAGTAATTATAGAGAGGTTCTAAACGAAAAATAAACTTATGCGTAGAAATATTTTTACGCATAAGTTTATTTTTTAGTTAGAAATTCTATTTATCTATCATAATCATGTTAAATTGAGTATTATAGCTGCAATTAAAACCTGCTTTAGATAAAGCATTTAAAGCTACATTTTTATTAGAAGAAAGGTCTTTGGCATTGAAACTATAAGTTTGCTTATCTATAGTCAATGTCATTCTAGATGAATCATATTTTCCACCTAAGTACATAGCTATATAATTTGGATTTACATAAGCTTTACCTTTTATGATTTCAGCTTGATTACTTCCAAATGCAATTGGTGTTCCATATATAACTAACCTTGGATCAGCACCTATGGCTGCTAATTCTTTATTATTCATATCTACATTGTATGCAGTTGGAAGAACTACTTTTGTACTGTTTTGAGGATGATCCTTATCTATTATAAAGGAATCTACTAAGGTACCATCTTGTTTATAAGTATTTATCGCAAGTACATTTCCTTTCACATCTGCTACTTCATAGCAAGGCATATCTTGTGGATCAAAGAAGAATGCATCCCAAACTTTAGATGATAAATCTGGATAATATTTAGCTCCACTTCTACCAGTTACATAATATACTGTTCCCTTAGAATAATTGGTATAGTATTTTCCATTATTAATAGGAAAAGTTCTCGACATTGCATGATCATGTCCATTTATAACTACATCTACATGATGTCTTTCTAATACAGGTGATATTATATTTTTTAAAGTTATATTTGCTCTTGAAGCTTTATTGTAATATGGAGTTTTATGGAAGGATACTATTGTCCAAGGCTTTTTATTTGAAGTCAAGTCTGAATCAAGCCATGCGGCCTGCTTTTTTAAAAATTCATCATTATTTGGAGATTCTTCATCTTCCTGGCTGTCTAACATAACGAAATGAACATTTCCATAATCGTAAGAATATACTTGCCCTTTGAAACCATTAGGTCCGTTCATAGGAACTTTAAATTGACTGGTAAAATATTTAGGTTTAGTTGAATTCCAGCCAACCGCATTGTAGGTTTCGTGATTGCCTTGAACTGGCATTTCAGGTAAATTGTCAATAACTCCTTTAGCAGCATCAAACCAGTTATTCCAATGCCTATAATCTTGGCCCTTTTCAACTAAATCACCAACATTTATCATGAAATCGGCATCTTTATTTTTAGAATAGGCGTTTTGAACTGTCTTGTTCCAGGGAGCATAATTTGGAACAGCAGCATTTCCACTTTGAGAATCCCCAAAAACAATAAATTTAACATCGTCTTCTTTGCTTGCTTCTGTTTTAAATGTATTTTTAGTACTCCAATTTTGGCCATCTCCTACCATATAACTATACTTAGTTCCTGGAGTAAGATTTTCTAAGGTAGCTGAAAATAAATTCATACATCCAGTATTTATATCAGTGCTTGATGTAGAAAAATCTTGTTTAGTAGCATTAAGAGTTTTTGTTTCTCCAGTAGCCAAATTTTTATATTGAACTAATCCTTTAGTTACATTTGTACTAGTTCTCCAGGTGATTGTCTGTGTAGTTTTAGGGTCTTTAGTCCAGGTTAAAGTAACGTGATCAGGTTTCACAGTAGAATTTAAATTAGTATTAATAGTTGTACTATCGTAAGCCGCATGAACTGAGTATATTGGAGCTATTGTTGATGTGGCAGCAATAAGTGCAGCTATTATCATAGATAAGTATTTTTTTTTCATAATATTTTCCCCCTAACTTAATTTACCATTTGACAATCTTATTATATATTTTCGAAATTAAATGGATATTATATAAAGTTAACTGTATGTTAATTTATATTATGCTATAATAAATGTTAATTATAATTTTTGTAATATTGAAGGAGAGTATGATAAATGGAACATAAGGGAGTTTTAAAGAATATAGGTGGATATGTATTTTATATTATATTAGCAGTTGTGTTTGCATTGGTATTTAGGACCTATGTTTTTGCAAGAACAACTGTGACAGGACCTTCTATGCAGCCTACATTTCATGATAAGGATTCTGTATTCTTGGAAAAAGTAAGCACTGAAACCGGGCATATAAGCAGAGGAGAAATTGTTACTTTTTATTCTAAAGACGAAAATAATGATGATTACATAAAAAGAGTTATAGGAATAGCTGGAGATAAAGTTGAAATAAAGGATGGAAAGGTATTTTTAAATGGACAACTTCTTTCGGAAGATTATCTTCCTAAGGGGACTATTACTGAACCTAATTCTCTTATTACACAATATGTAGTCCCTAAAGGATATGTTTTTGTACTTGGAGATAATAGGGGAAATAGTACTGACAGCAGAATACTTGGACCAATAAATTTGAAAGATATAAGAGGGCATGTTGTTTTGAGAGTATACCCTTTTAATAAGATTAAGGCATTTTAAAATTTGTAATATGTATAACTTAACTTTAGCAGTTTAAGAAAATTACGAAGCAAAGCTTTTGAAAATAACAAAGTTCAAATAACAAAGAACAGATAAAGATGATTTCCATATTTGAACTTTGAACTTTGTTCTTTAAAAAAATTTCGTATGTGTAAAGGTTGAGTATATAAAAGTAAAATCGTTTGTGGGGAGTAAAAAATGAACATTAGAGAAAAATATTTAAAAGATGCTAAAAAAGTTGTAGTTAAGGTAGGTACTTCTACTCTTATAACCGAAGATGGATCTTTGGATTTGTATAGAATAGAAGAGATAGTAAGACAAATTTGTTATTTGCAAAATCAAGGTAAAAGTGTAGTTTTAGTAACTTCTGGAGCTATTGGTGTTGGATTTTTGAAGCTAGGACTTAAAACAAAGCCAAAAGACATATGTGAAAAGCAAGCTGCTGCGGCTATCGGGCAGGGAATACTTTTGAATACATATGAAAAAATATTTTCAGAACATGGCAAAATAGTAGCTCAGATTTTACTTACAAAAAATGATCTGGATATTGTAGACAATTATACTAATGCCCAAAATACTTTCACAGCACTTTTAAAACGTGGAGTAGTACCAATAGTTAATGAAAATGATGCAGTTGCGGTAGAGGAAATAAAATTTGGTGATAATGATACTCTTTCAGCCTTGATTGCAAAGACTATTCATGCAGATCTCCTTATATTGCTCTCAGATATTGATGGACTTTATAGTTCCGATCCCCAATCGAATAAAGATGCCAAATTAATAAGCTGTGTTCCTAAAATAACTAAGGAAATTGAAGATTGCAGTAAGGGATCTCACAGCAGTGTTGGAACAGGTGGTATGTATACTAAAATTAAGGCTGCAAAAATAGCAGTGTCATCGGGGATATCTATGATAATAGCAAATGGATCTCAGGATTCTGTTATAGAAGATATAGTTTCAAATAAGGAAATTGGAACTTTATTTGAAGCAGAAAAATAAAAGGAGGATTATAGAGGTGGATATAGATAGTTATGTTGTAGAAAAAGCTAAAACTGCAAGTAGGGCTGCAAGAATATTATCTAATATGGGTCCGAATTTAAAAAATAAAGCTTTAAATGATATGGCAGAGGCACTTCAAAATAACAAAGAACTTATTTTACAAGCTAATAAGTTAGATCTCGATAATGCTAAAAAATCAGGTAAAGGTAAAGCTTTTATCGACAGGCTTGAATTAAACCAAAAGAGGATAGATTCTATGGCAGGCGGACTTATTAAAGTTGCCTCACTTCCAGACCCTATCGGTGAAGTGTCTAAAATGTGGAAAAGGCCTAATGGACTGCGTATTGGAAAAGTTAGAGTACCTCTTGGAACAATAGGAATAATATATGAAGCTAGGCCAAATGTAACTGTGGATGCTGCTGCACTTTGTCTTAAAAGTGGAAATTCAGTTATTTTAAGAGGAGGAAAAGAAGCAATAAACTCCAATGTAGCTATATACAATACAATAAATAAAGCTGCTGTGAGTGCCGGATTTCCAGAAGGAGCTATTGAATTCATAGATATAACTGAAAGAGAAGCAGTAGAGACTTTGATGAAACTTAACGAATATGTAGATGTGCTCATACCAAGAGGGGGCAGGGGACTTATCAATTCCATAGTAAAGAATTCTACAGTGCCTGTAATTCAAACTGGTATAGGAAATTGTCACGTTTATGTGGATGAAAGTGCAGATTTAAATATGGCAGAAAATATAGTGGTAAATGCAAAAACTCAAAGACCAGCAGTTTGCAATGCTATGGAAACATTGCTTGTACACAGAAACGCTGCTGAAAGGTTTTTGCCTCATTTGGGAGAAACTTTAAAAAGTTTGGGAGTTGAAATAAGAGGATGCAGTGAAACGAAAAAATTGATTCCCTATGCAAAATTGGCAACGGAAGAGGACTATGATACAGAATTCCTAGATTTGATATTGGCTGTAAAAGTAGTGAATTCACTGGATGAAGCTATAGATCATATTTATAAATATGGAACAAAACATTCTGAATCTATAATAACAAATGATTACAATTCCTCTCAAAGATTTTTAAATGAAGTTGATGCTGCGGCAGTTTATGTAAATGCATCTACTAGATTTACTGATGGTGAGCAGTTTGGATTTGGTGCCGAAATAGGTATAAGTACCCAGAAGCTTCATGCGAGAGGACCTATGGGGTTAAATGAACTTACTACATCAAAGTATGTAATCTATGGAGAAGGACAGATACGAAAATAGAGATTTTTATCTGATGTCTATCTACTGTAACACTCCTACTAAGTAAGATTCATTGATTAAATTTAAATTGAACTTCTGAGAATCGTATACTCAGGAGTTTAATTTTTGATTAAAATTCTTAAATGGAGAGTATTCTGTAATTATGGTATAATATAGAAAATAAATTTTTGATTTTAAGAGGTGTATAAAATGGCAGGTATAAAATATGAAATAAAAGAGAATAAAGGAGTATTATCAGAGTCGCCTAAAGGATGGAAGAAAGAATTAAATTTAGTAAGCTGGAATGATAGAATGGCTAAATACGATATAAGGGATTGGTCACAAGAACATGACAAAATGGGAAAAGGAGTTACTCTAACTGTAGAAGAACTGAGGGAGTTAAAAAACATATTAAATAATATGGATTTGTCTTAGAGGTATGATTTTATGAAATATAAATTTTTGTGGTGTATTTTCATAGTCTTATCTATATTTACAGTCACTGCGTGCAGCAGCAAAAGTAATATGGTAAAAAGTAGTTTAAATAGTTACATAGATGCATGGACAAAATACAACTATGATTTAATGTACAGTAAGATGGATAAAGATAGTAAATCTAGGATTGCTAAAAAAGATTTTGTGAGTCGTTACAATAATATTTACAGTGGAATAGAAGCAAAGAATATAAATGTAAAGATTGACAGCAGCAGTGACATAAAATATGAAGATGGAATTGCAAAAGTGCCAATAAAGGTAAGTATGGATACTGCAGCAGGTAAATTAGATTTTTCAAACAGTATAAGTTTGAAAAAAGAAAAGGACAACGGCAAAACAGATTGGAGAGTAGAGTGGAGTCCTTCTAATATATTTCCGGATTTAAAAGAAGGAAATAAAATAAGGATAGATACTGTACAGGGAAAAAGAGGTACGATTTATGATAGAAATGGCAATCCTATAGCAGAGGATGGGCGGGCAGCACAAATTGGGATTGTACCTGAAGCTTTAGAACAAAATGGTGAAAAATCTAAGGAAAATGTAGCTGCCTTATTAAACATTTCAAAAGAAGATATACATAAGAGACTCTCTGCATCTTATGTAAAAAAGGATATGTTTGTACCTATAAAGGTAGTACAGGAAGACGATAGTAGTCTAGCTGTACTTCAAAGAATTTCGGGAGTAAAAGTACAGTATATAAAGGAGAGAGTGTATCCATTAAAAAATGCAGCTGCACATTTAACAGGGTATGTACATAAAGTTACTGCAGAAGAATTAAAAATAAATAAAAATTATGGACCTGATGATGTAATAGGTAAATCAGGATTAGAACAAATATATGAAAGTACTTTAAGAGCTCAAAACGGATATGAAATTTATATTGTAGATAAAAATAATAAGAAAAAAAAGACTCTTATAAAGAGAAAAGTACATAATGGAAAAGATATAAAACTTACTATAGATTCTAAAATTCAAAGTTTACTATATAATGAATTGCAGCAGGATGCTGGTATGGGTGTTAGCATGAATCCTAAAACGGGTGAGGTTCTAGCCCTTGTAAGTACTCCTTCTTTTGATCCTAATGATTTTGTAATGGGTATGTCAAGTGATACTTGGAAAACTTTAAATGAAGATAAGAGAAGACCTTTATACAATAGATTTCAGAGCAATGTGGTTCCTGGATCTGTTTTCAAGCCTATTACAGCAGCAATAGGTTTAAAGGATGGTAAATTAAATCCACAAGTGTCTAAAAATATTTCTGGACTTAAATGGCAAAAAGACAGCAGTTGGGGAAAGTATTATGTTACACGAGTAGAGGATTATGGCGAGCCTAGCAATCTTTTGAATGCTCTTGTTTATTCAGATAATATATATTTTGCAAAAGTTGCACTGGATATTGGAAAAGACACTATGGAGACAGAACTTAAAAATTGGGGGCTAGGTGAGAGAATGCCTTTTGAGTATGGACTCTCTAAATCACAATTAGCTTCAAAAGGAAATATAAAAACAGAGGTGCAGCTGGCAGACAGCGGATATGGCCAGGGAGAAATTCTATTAAATCCAGTTCACTTAATGGCAATGTATGATTCTTTTGTGAATGAAGGAAATATTATAAAACCATACCTTATATATAAAGATAATGCTAGAGCACAGATATGGAAAAAAGCTGTATATCCTAAAGAAGATGCAAATATTATTTTAAATGACCTGGAACAGGTAGTTTCAAATCCTAAAGGGACGGGACATGAAGCATATATATCTGGAATGAATTTGGCAGGAAAGACAGGCACTGCAGAGATAAAGGCTTCACAGGAGGACACTAGTGGAACAGAAGTTGGATGGTTTGCTGCAGTTAACGTGGATAACCCAAAGCTTTTAGTAATAGCCATGGTGGAAAATGCTAAAGAAAAGGGAGGCAGCCATTATGTGGTTCCTATAGTCAAAAGTGTATTTGAACAGGCAAGATAGGGCTATATTTTGTTTGATGGTTATCTATTGTAATACTTTTACACACTTTATGAAAGCGACTAAATAGGATTCGTTGATAAGTTTAGTTGCAATGTGGAATATAATTTAAATTTTTGATATAATAGTATATAAAGGAAATAAATAAATTTTTAATTTATTTAAGGTGAAAGAAATTAAAAACAGGACAAAAAGTCGGAAGCAGTGCTCTGACTTTTTTTAAATAAATTAAATAAACGTTTTCATAAAATTATATTTATATTTTCAGGGGGAGTGTAAATGAAAAATCTAAAAGTTAGGGGTAAAATAAATCTTTTAATAGTATGTATCATTCTGATTTTAAGTGTTTCAGTTCTTATATTAGTACATCATAATTTAAGTAATATAACAGACGAAAGCTATTCAAACCAACTGAAATCAAATTCTGGTATGGCTTTAAAGTTATTAGATGAAAAATATAGTGGAGCATGGAAAGAAAAAAAAGGAAAATTATACAAGGGAAGTAAACTTATAAGTGGAGATACTAAATTTGTAGATTCTATAAAAGCGGAGACGGGTGAAGAAGTTACTATATTTTTAAAAGATACAAGGATTTCTACGACGGTAATGAACAAGGGAAATAGAGCTATAAATACAAAAGCCTTATCTGAGGTTTCAAATAAAGTGTTGAAATCTGGAGAAGATTTTAGGGGAGAAACAAAAATATTGAATGTACCCTATGAGGTAATATATAAACCAATCAAGGATAATGAAGGAAATGTACTGGGAATGTTTTTTATAGGCATTAGTAAAAGTGTAATAAATAATCAAATATTTGAAGTTTTTAAAAGCATAGGCATTATTGTGATATTAATAGCTATATTGTCCGTTATAGCAGCAAATATTTTTGTATCCAAGATAACTAAAGTATTACTTTATTCTGCAGGATATATGAACACTTTATCAAAAGGAGATTTTACTAAAGAAGTTCCTGGAGAATACTTGAATTATAAAGATGAAGGAGGAGTTTTAGCCAAAGGTATAGAAGGTATGAGAAAATCTGTAAATAGTTTATTGTATACAATTAGAAATGATTTTAAAACTATACTTGATAAATCAAATAGTTTGGTTCTGATTTCTAAAGAATTATCTGGATCTTCAAGTGATGTATCCCAGACTATAAATCAGGTGGCTGGAGCAAACACAAATCAGGCACAAGAATTAGTTGCTGTAAATGAGGTTATAGATTCCTTTAGCAATGAATTGTCTAAGATAGTTGAGGATATAAATGAAATAGATAGAAGCTCTAATGAGATAGACAGTATGGCAAAAGAAAATAGTGAAAAACTGCCTAATATAGAAAAGTCTATTACAAAAGTAAATGATTCTTTTAAAATGTTTAAGGATGATATAACGGAGTTTAGCAGTAATGTGCTGAAAATAAATGATATAACTAATATTATAAACAGTATTTCAGATCAAACTAACCTGTTAGCTTTAAATGCAGCTATAGAAGCAGCTAGGGCTGGAGAAGCTGGAAAAGGTTTTGCAGTTGTGGCAGAGGAAGTAAGAAAATTAGCTGCACAAACTAAGGAGTCTTCTACAAGTATAGATAGTTTAATTAAATTGCTTTCTAATAAAATAGGAGCCATAGTAAAGGAAACTTCAGAGATGGATAATGAAATTGTAAATCAAACTAATTCCATAAATGAATCTGTAGAAGCTTTTACTAATATAACTTATGCGGTTAATAATATAATACCTAAAATTCAAAAAGTGAATGTATCCGTAGACAATCTAGAAAAAAGCAAAGATAAAATAGTGAGTAGTGTAGAAGAAACCTCAGCTACTGCAGAAGAGATGGCTGCATCTACTGAGGAAATAGCAGCTTCCAGTGCTGAAATGAGTAAGTCTGCAAATAAAGTATATGAAGTTGCAGAGAATCTTGAAAGTATGACAGAAAATCTTAAGGAAAATATAATTAAGTTTAGAATAAATAATTAATATGTCAACTTTGGCACATATAAAAATATTGCTGATTTATATAAATTTGAAGCTTGTTTTGCATTAGCAAAACAAGCTTCAAAAAATAAATTAATTTTCTGACATAAGGAAGAAAACTTACATTCACTGTCCTATGTCCTCTGTCAATTGTCCTTTAAAAAATGGCGGAACTTTAAGGTTCTGCCATTTTTATTTTAAGTGGATGATATGATATAGGTTATTATAGATACTGCTAATATTAATGCTATAAAAAAAATTGTAGTAGCAGTTTTTATATGCTTTTTGTGCAATTCTATTGGAGAAAGTTGTTCTTTCATGTTATAGCTCCTTCTATTATGTAATTATAATAATAAATTTAATATAATTTATTATGTAATTTAATTATATAATAAATAAATTACTATTTCAATATTATGAATTGTTGTAAGATAATATATTACTACATAATGTGGAATTATATGTGACTAAATATCAATAATTAAGTTTCCCGTAACTTATTGACAGAAATATAAAAAAGGTGTTTAATATAACTGACCAGTCAGTTATATTAAATTAGGCATATTTACAAATTGTAAACTTTAGGCATCTTTTTATATTTACAACATTGATTTTATTTATAAAGTTTCAAGAGAGGAGATAGCATGAACTTTTTTAAAGTAGTATGGGCTGATATTCGTAATATACTTAGTAGTAAACTTATGCTGCTTGGATTATCTGCTATAATATGTATACCTCTTATATATGGAGGTATGTATCTTGCAGCTTTTTGGGATCCATATTCAAAAACAGAAAACATTCCAGTAGCTGTTGTAAATATAGATTCAGGTGGTAAAATTGATGATAAAGAAGTAAATTATGGAAATGATATTGTAAATAATTTAAAAGATAATAAAGATCTTAAATGGAAATTTTCTAAAGATCTTAAGAACTCCAAAGAGTATTTGGAACAGGGTAAGTATTATGCAATGTTTATTATACCAAAAGATTTTACAAAACGTATGGTACAAGCTGATAAAGGAATTTTAGAAAAACCTAATTTAATATTTGTTACTAATAAGAAAAAAAATTATGTAGTAGGCCTTATATCTGATAAAGCAGCTATTGCAGTAAAAGATAGTATAAATAAAAGTATGATATATAATATTGGAATAAAAGTTTACGACAGTATGTATGAATTGAGAGATGGAATGGAAAGTGCATCTAATGGAACTTCCCAGATTAAAGATGGAGTTACGGATATGAAAGATGCTGTTCCATCTATGGAAAATGGTATGGACAAACTATATAATGGAGCTTCCACTTTGACTAATAAAATAAATGATGCTGCAGATGGAAGTAATGAGCTGAGGGATGGACTTGGAACTTTAAATGGGAAAATGCCTGATCTTATAGATGGGGTGAACAAGCTTTTAAAAGGTTCTTCTACTATAACTGATAAAATAGGAGATGCTGCAGATGGAAGTAAGTCACTTAGAAATGGAATTAATTCATTAAGTGGTAAGATTCCTGATTTATCAGATGGAATTGACAAACTTTATGATGGATCTACATCACTGCAAGATGGACTTCACGAAATGGACGACAATATGCCTGATTTAGTGGATGGTGTGGGAAAACTTAAAGATGGATCAAAGCAGTTAAAAGATGGACTTGATCAGGTTAAATCCGGAGTTGGAGATGCAGAGAGTACAGCTAAAGTACAAATAGAAAAAAATAGGCAATATATTGTACGAAATGTTTATCCTGAAGTTCAGAGATTAACATATATTGCAAGTACTGTAGATAACCAAATACCGGATAATAGCAATTTAAAGCCAATATCTCAAATTATAGTCTACAATTTGCAATTGCTGCAGGGTCAATTGAAGGACTTGGCGGATGGTGGAGAATTAGATTATTCTAAGATAATGGGTATCCTAAATAATACAAATTCATACCTTCAAAGTGTTTCTACTAGTATAGAAAGCTTAATGAGTAAATTAGATAAAAGCAGCAATACATATGCTGTTTGCAGTGAGCTTGATACTCAGGTGAAGTTTTTAGAAAGTACTGTAAGCAATATAAAATCGGCATTAGAGAGTGTGAAACAACTTATAGATGGAATTGATAAGCTAGATGCGGGTGCAAAAAAATTAAATGATGGATTAGGTGAACTATATGATAAGACTGAAGATTTAAAAGATGGTACAGATACGCTGTATAATGGTTCTCAAAATTTAACAGATGGAATTGGCAGGCTTAAAGACTCTGTCCCAGAACTTAGTAACGGAGTTAGTACCCTTTATGATGGCTCTGTAGATTTATCTGATGGCTTATTTAAAATACAGGATGGTTCTAAAACTTTAACAGATAAATTGGGAGAGCTCAATAACAAGGTACCAGATGTTGAGTCAGGTGTTCAGAAACTTTATGATGGGTCTACAGATTTGTCAGATGGACTTTTTAAATTATATGACGGTTCAGGTACTCTTAGAGATGGTATAAAAACTCTTAAAGATAAGATACCTGATTTACAAGATGGTGTAAATAAATTGTATGAAGGTGTGGCAGAGCTGCATGACAAATTGGCAGATGGCGCTGAAAAGCTTTCAGACAAAATGGTTCCAAGCAGCAAGGACATGGGAAATTTTATGTCAAGTCCACTAAATGTAAAAGATAAGCCTTTGTATGATGTAGGTGGATATGGACAAGGACTGGCACCATACTTTATAAGTCTGGGAATCTGGGTTGGTGCACTTTTGATGTTCTTTTTAATTAGTGAGAATGTAAATCCAAATTTAAAAATCAAGCTTCCTGCAAGAATTATAGGCAAATATCTTTCTTATTGTGCTGTAGGAACGATTCAAGCTGTACTTTTAAGTGCTGCAGTTATGGCACTTGGACTTAAGCCTTCTAATGTTACAATATATTTTACCTTTAATATATTTCTGTCTTTTGTATTTATAGCTATAATACAAAATTTCGTATTTTTATTTGGAGATGCAGGAAGGCTTATGGCAATAATAGCCTTAATATTACAACTTACTTCCTCAAATGGTACATTCCCTGGGGAATTATTACCTAAATTTTTTAAAACTATAGGTCCATTTTTACCTTTTACATATTCTATATCTGCAATGAGAGAGATAGATTGGGGAATAGACTATAGTGTCCTCCAAAATGATGTGATAGTGTTATCTATATTTTTAGCAGCATCTTTAATTTGCTCTTTAGTATTCAAAAAGTATTCTATAAAATTTAATTTAATTTTGGATCTTAGAGAAATTGAAGAGAAGGCCATGAAGGAAAATTTTATTGAAAAGAGGTGAATATATCGGAATATATTCCGGTATAAAATTATGAATAGGAGAAAAATATGTCTAATACTTGCAATTACTTTTGTATGTTCATGTTTTCCACCCTTAGTGTCAAAAGTATATGCAGGAGACTATAATGGTGATTCAAGTTCATATTATGACAATATAGACAACGGTATAGTTTTTCCAGATAAAAATTTGGATAAAGCTATAAGAGAGAAACTTAATAAGATAAATGAGCCTATAA